>MWBB01000137.1 GCA_002068835.1 Acidobacteria bacterium ADurb.Bin340
CCGCCCGTCCGCCGCTCGAGCTGCTCCCCCCTGAGCCAACCCTCGAGGGTTCCCGGCGCCCAGGCTGGGTGATGCCGCTCGTCGTGATTCTGGTCATCATTGGCGTCATCGTTCTGGGGCGGCTGCTCACCCAGTGAGCTAGAATGGTGCTCTCCAGGAAACCCATTCCGTCAGGATCAAGGCCCTTGCCGTCTCACACATGATCGGAGCCCCCATGGAACTCACGAAGGAACAGCAGGTCTTCTACCAGAGCGCCCGGGAGCGCTGCCGCCAGGAAGTGGATGAGATGAACCACACCATCCGCACCGAGTGGACGCGCCTCAACGACGAGATCAAGCGCGTTCAGGAGCTCATCCAGACCCTGGAGACCCGGAAGCAGACCGTGGGCCAGATGTATGCCTCCGCCAGCGACATGCTGGGCGTGGTGAACGATCTGGACATCGGACCTGCCATCACGGGCGAGGACAGCGCCGAGGATCTGGGCGTGGGCGAGATCGACCTCTGATCCGCACCTTCTTCCATGAACAACAGAGCCCCGAATCATCGGGGCTCTGTTGTTCATGGGGAGAAATCCGGCGCGGCCTACACCTTCACGCGAAGCCGCTGCTGGGAGGCGTGGGTCGCTTTGCTGTGTTTCAGGGAGCCTGCTTTGTGCTCGGTCTTGCTGGAGCAGCTGGAGGGCGCGGGTGCGGATCCGTTCTTGGCCGAGGTGCCTTCCTGTTCGGCTTTTTTCACGGTTTCGGCCCAGTTGAAGCCCGCCAGCAGCGGTTTGGGAGCGGGTTTTGTCATGGGGTATTCCTCGGGAAAGGGGCGAAGGAGGGGCTGGAGGGTAAGCATGAAGGCTGTTCCTGGTGGGGCCAGGAAGATGTGGACGGGGGTCTTCAGCCTTCGAACAGTGGGGCGCTGCACTGGGTGCAGTTCTGGCGGTGGGTGGGGTTGCGATGGCCGCAGTGGGGGCAGATGCGATCCTTCTTCCGGCGCCTCAGGTGCAGCCGCAGGTAGAGCAGGAGCCCCACGATGACCAGCAGGGTCATCTTCTGGGTGCTGCCGAAGACGAAACCTGTGGGGCTCGCGATCTCGCTCTTGGAGGGTTGCGTCTGAAGCTCAACGGTCTGCTGGCGCATCACTCGTCTCCCACCTTCAGGATGGCCAGGAAGGCCTCCTGCGGGATCTCCACGCTGCCGATGGATTTCATCCGCTTCTTGCCTTCCTTCTGCTTGTTCAGGAGCTTCTTCTTGCGGCTGATGTCGCCGCCGTAGCACTTGGCGAGCACATCCTTGCGCCGCGCCTTCACATTGGTGCGGGCGATGATCTTGCTGCCCAGGGCGGCCTGGATGGCCACATCGAACATCTGCTGGGGAATCACTTCCTTCATTTTCACCGTGAGCTGGTGTCCCATGGTCTGGCTCTTGGAGCGGTGCACCAGCACGCTGAGGGCGTCGATGGGATCGCCGTTCACGAGGATGTCCATCTTCACCAGGTCCGATTCCCGGTAGTCCTTCATGTGGTAGTCGAAGCTGGCGTAGCCCTTGGAGATGGACTTCAGCTTGTCGTAGAAATCGAGCACGACTTCATTCAGGGGCAGTTCGTAGACCAGCATCACGCGGTCCTTGCCCACGTATTCCAGCCGCTGCTGGATGCCCCGCCGCTCTTCGCAGAGCTTCAGCAGGCCGCCGACGAAATCGGGCCGGGTGAGGATCGTCGCCTCGATCAAAGGCTCCTCGATACGGGCGATCTTCTGCAGGGGGGGCAGCTTGGCGGGGTTGTCCACATCCACTTCTTCTCCGTCCGTGAGGAAGACGTGGTAGCGCACGGAGGGCGCGGTGGTGATGAGATCCAGGTCGTATTCACGCTCCAGGCGCTCCTGGACGATCTCCATGTGCAGCAGGCCCAGGAAACCGCAACGGAAGCCGAAGCCCAGGGCCTGGCTGGTTTCGGGTTCGTAATGGAACGAACTGTCGTTGAGCCGCAGCTTGTCCATGGCGTTCCGCAGGTTTTCGTAGTCGTCGCTGTTGGTGGGGAAGATCCCCGCGAAGACCACGGGCTGGAGCTCCTTGAATCCCTTCAGCATCTCGCTGGAGGGCTTCGTGGTGAGGGTGAGGGCGTGGGTGATGGTGTCGCCCACCTTCACATCCGCCAGCTGCTTGATGCTTCCCGTCAGGTAGCCCACCTCGCCCACGCTGAGCTGGTCAAGCTTCTGCATCTTGGGGCTGAAGATGCCGATCTCATCCACGCGGTAGTCGCAGCCGGTGGCCATGAAATGCACCGTTTCGCCGGGCTTGAGGGTGCCGTTCATGATGCGGATCAGGCTTACGATGCCCCGGTACTGGTCGTAGTAGCAGTCGAAGATCAGGGCCTGCAGCGGGGCGCTGGGGTCGCCCTGGGGGGGCGGGATGTATTGGACGATGTGTTCCAGCACCTGCTCGCAGTTCTCGCCGGTCTTGGCGCTGACGTTCACGGCGTGGGCAATGTCCACCAGCCCGATCACGGATTCGATCTCCTCCAGCACCCGTTCGGGCTCGCTGGAGGGGAGGTCCGTCTTGTTGAGGACCGGGAAGACCTCCAGCTCGTTCTCCAGGGCCAGGTAGGTGTTGGCCAGGGTCTGGGCTTCCACGCCCTGGGTGCTGTCCACCACCAGGATGGCGCCTTCGCACGCGGCGAGGCTGCGGCTCACCTCGTAGGTGAAATCCACGTGGCCCGGGGTGTCGATGAGGTTCAGGGTGTAGGTCTGGCCATCCTGGGCGAGGTACTTGAGGGTGACTGCATGGGCCTTGATGGTGATGCCCCTCTCCCGTTCCAGGTCCATGTCGTCCAGGAGCTGGGCCTGCATCTCCCGCTTGGAAACGGTCTGGGTCAGCTCCAGCAGGCGATCCGCCAGGGTCGACTTGCCGTGGTCGATGTGGGCAATGATGGAGAAATTGCGGATGAGCTTGGGATCCGTCACGCGTAGCCTCGAACCGATCATTGTACTGTGCGGGGCCCGAACCGTCCGCCCCGGAAACGGAAGGGTGGCCCAAAAGGGGCTGCAACCAGGGCCTGAGCCGGGGTATCGTGGGCCTGCGCTGGCTGTTTTCGAGCGCCCGGAGGCCTTCTTGAACGCTGCCACGGCGAGCCGGATCCTGCTGGTGGACGATCTGGCGCTGGTGCGCCGGATGATCCCGATGCGTCTCGGCGCCCTGGGGCGCGAGGTGGATGCGGTGGCCAGCGCCGCAGAGGCCCGGGACTACCTGGCTCGGCAGCGGCCGGACCTGATCCTCCTGGATGTGATCATGCCGGGACAGGATGGCCTGGCGTTCTGCCGTGAGCTGAAGGCGGATCCCGCGTTCCGGGACATCCCGGTGATCATCCTCACGGATCTGGCGGGCAATGCCCATGACCGCAGCCTGGACGCAGGCGCCGAGGACTACATGCCCAAGCGCATCGACGATGCGGTGATGCGCATCCGGGCAGCTCCACATGCGGCTGGTGGACCTGCGCAAGCAGGACGGGAGGCCTTCGGAGCCCCGGCCGGCGGGCATCCTGCTGGCCACGGGTTCCACGCCCCTGGGGGCCCAGCTGGCTGCGCAGTTTGCCGTGGATGGGCATCGGGTGCGGACGGTGGATACGCTGGGCGAAGTGGTGGATGCGATCCGGCCCGAGGATCGCCTGCTGATCGTGGATGCCGCGCTGGGGATGCAGGATCTCCACAGCGTGCTGGCGCAGATCCGCATGGAGTCCGCCACGGCGGGCCTTCCGGTCCTGCTGCTCTGCGAGAAGCAGGATCTCGCGCAGTTGCTGGCCATCGAGTTCATGGTGGACGATGTGCTCTGGAAGCCCCTGAAGGCTGCCGTGAACCGGCATCGCTTGGGGTTCCTGCTGGAACTGGCCCGACGCGGCTACGGCAGCGAAGGGTAGATCCGCTTCCGGAGGCCGGGCACCGGGCCCTGGGACGGGAGGCCTGCGGGATCAAGGCTGGGAGCCTCCAGCAGGTAGAAATCGAGGAGATCGCCGGGCTCCAGATGGCCCTCGAAGCGGAGTCCGCCGTGGTGCGGGTCCCGCTGGGCGGCCAGCACGTGCACAGCCTGCCCGCGCCGCAGCAGAAGGTAGGGATGGCGCGTTGCCGGGGGCGCGGTTTCCAGGCGGAACCTTCCATCCGGGAGGTGCGTCAGGCGCGGTTCCGATAGGTGGGGTCGGAAGGCCTTTTCGGCCAGGACTGCTCGGGCCGCGGGAGGTGGCGCCTCGGGGCCAAGATTCCTGGCGGGAGCTGCCCGGAGCGCTGCCGGAGCCTCCAGAGAACCTCCGACGGGGGCCGAGGGCGGTTCGGTTTCCATCTCGTCGGTGGGGCCTGGGGCGGGCATCGCCTGGGGGGCCGCCGGGGCCTTGGAGCGTGTCGCTGGCGGAAGCGGGGCCTTCGGCACAGCCGGGGCTGCCGGTGGTTCCGGGGACTGGGATCCGGGAACCGGCAGGGCCCTGGGGATGGGAGCGGGCGGAGGCGCCGGTTGGTCCCGCCAGAGCAGGGCCGTGGTGCCGGCCACGAAGAGCAGACCCGCCGCCGAGCCCAGCAGCACGGGGCGCCGCCAGAAGGGGTGCGCCCGAGGGGCCAGGGCCGCCTGGATCCGGGCCCTGGATTCGGGGTGGGCCAGCAGATCCCTGAGGGCCTCCTCGTCCGCCAACGCGGCGAAGAGATCCGGATCCTGCAGGGCTGCGGCGAAGAGGGCCCGGCGTTCCTCGGGGCTCAGGTTGCCGGTGGCATAGCCACCCAGCAGGTGGCGGGGATCGTGGGTCATGGCTGCCACCTCCCCCCCAGTGCGGCCAGCAGCTGCTTCCGGCAGCGATGGTCCCAGGTGTAGACGGTGTTCAGGACCTCGGCGCCCAGGCGGGTCTGGATCTCTGGGAAGGAGAGGCCGTCCAGTTTCAGCCGGAAGAGCTCGCGACAGCGGGGGCCCAGGCCCTCCAGAGCCTTGAGGAGGCGCCCCAGCAGTTCCTGGCGCTCCGCGGCCAGGTGGGGGTTGGGGGCATCCCCGGCCAAGCCTTCGGCTTCAGGATCCACGGCCAGATGCTCGCCCCGGCGCAGGGCCCGCCGCCGCCAGGCCACCGCCTTGAACCGCAGGATCTGGAAGGCCAGGGGCACCAGGTCTTCCATGGCGCCGACCTCACGGTACTTCGTCTCCAGCACCACGAGCACCTCCTGCGCCAGATCCTCCGCGCCATCCCTTCCGAATCGGGATGCCGCGAAGGCCACCAGCCTTTCACGGAGAAGGGCCAGGGTGGTTCCTCGGTCCGGGGCCTGGGGCTCGAGCGTGTCCGGCATTTCACCCCTGCCGCATGAGCCAGGTGAGGGCTTCCCGGTGGGGGGCCCAGGCGGGGCCCAGGGTGCGGAGGGCCAGGGCGGCCTCTTCGGGGCTGCCGGGTTCGGGTGGCGTGATCCGTTCCCGGGGAGGCTTGGCTCGGGCGGTGAGGAAGGCTTCCACGTGGGCGTTGTGGCTGCGGGCCCGGCCCAGGGCAGACCGGGCTTCGGCATCGGTGCCGTTCTGGCGGCGCTCCAGGACCCGAAGCCAGGCCCAGATGGCCGTGTTGTCTTCCGGGAAGGTCTCCAGCAGGGTCTTCAGGGGCTGGAAACGCCCCAGCACGGCGAGGCAACGGGCCAGGGGGACTCGCACGCCCTGGGGATCGCCCTGGCTGAAGCGCATCAGGGCCTCGAAATGGGGCAGGGCCTCCTTGGGCTTGCCGGACCGTTCCAGCAGAACGGCCAGGGCCATGCGGGCCCGCAGGTAGGGTCTCGCCCGCAGGTGGTTCCAGAGGCGGCCCTTCTCGGCCTGGATGAACTCCGCGCCCAGGGCCTGTTCGGCCTCCACGGCCACCACCTTCAGGCGGTCGGCAGTCTCTTCGGGGCCCTCTCCGCAATGCAGGGCTTCGGCATGGCGGGCATCCACGTTGCCGGGATCCAGGGCCAGGGCCCGGGCGGCCCGTTCGCGGGCTTCCGTGGGGTTCGAGGTTTCCAGGGCCTGGAAGGCCAGGTCCTGGGCCTCTTCCAGGGGATCGCTCCCGGCTTCCTGGCATACGTCATCAAGAGGGCGGCCCTTCCAGGCGTCGAGGAACCGCTGAAGGTCCTCGGCATCCGCGAAAGCCCGTTGGGCCTGGAGACGGTCCAGGGCCCGCAGCAGGCGCTCGGTGTCGAAGGGGCGCACGGTGCGGCGCGGTGCGGGCTCGGTCATGGCGCGGCTCCGGGTGGGGAAAGCCCAGGATAGCAAAGCGCCGCCGGGGGACCGGCGGCGCTTCGGGGTGATGCGGAAGCCTACTTGAGGGGCTTCAGGGTCAGGGGATCCCGCAGGGGCAGGCGGGTGAGGGGCAGCTTCAC
>MWBB01000138.1 GCA_002068835.1 Acidobacteria bacterium ADurb.Bin340
GGCGCCCGCCTCGGCGGGCAGATCCGCCAGGATCTCCAGGCGCCGGTTGTCCACCACCACGAAGGCGGGCTGGCCCGGGTTCAGCATCTCGCCAGGCTGGACCATGCGCTGGGCCACCTGGCCCTCGAAGGGCGCGCGGATCTGGGCCTTGTGAAGTCGGCTCTTGGCCAGCCCCAGGTTGCTTTCGGCGGCCCGGACCGCCGCCATGCTGGCGTGATGGAAGGTCTCCGCCTGCTGGGCGGCCTGGCGGGTGACGCTGCGCTTCTCCAGCAGCATCTGCATGCGGTCGTTGTCCCGCTGGGCCTGCTGGGCCTGGGCCTGGGCCTGGGCCAGCTGGGCCTCCGCGGCCTGCACGGCGAGCTGGAGGTCTTCTTCGTCCTGGGCGGAGAGGATGGTGCCCCGGGCCACGCGGTCCCCTTCGAAGACGGTCACGCGGGTGATTCGGCCCGGGACTTCGGCCTTCAGTTCCGCCCGGTTCACCGCCAGCAGGCTGCCCGTGAAGGGGATGGCGTTGCGGAAGGCGCGGGGCTGGGCTTCGGCGGTGCTCACGGTCACCAGGCCTTCGGTCTTCTGCCGGGCCTGGCGGGAGAGCTCGCGGTTCCGCTGGACCCGGTGCCAGCCGATGATGCCCACCACTGCGACGAGGGGCAGGGCGACGTAGAGGGTGAGTTGACGGCGATCCATGGGGTTCCTCGAAGGGTTTGGAATCAAAGCGGCGGCAGGCCCAGGGCCCGGCGATGGTCGAAGGTGGCGGCCCAGAGGGCCAGTTCGGCGCGGCGCCGCTGGGATTCCAGCTGCCGCTCCGTGCGCTCCGCCTGGAGCAGGTCCAGGCTGGTGATGAGGCCCTGCTCGAAGGATTCGCGGCTCATGCGCAAGGCTTCGTTCCCCGCGTCATAGGCCTTGCGGGCGGCGGCATGGAAGGCGGCGGCCTTCTCCAGCTCCCGCTCGGCGCTGCGCTTCTCCACGGCGATGGATCGCTCCTTGTCGATGCGGAACTGGCGGACCTGCTCCAGCTGGGCGCGGTTCTGGGCCCGCTTGCCGGAGCTGCGCAGGCCGTCGAAGACCGGGAAGCGCATGGTCACGTTCACGCGCCAGGTGTCGTAGGGCGTCTTGAACAGGTTGTCCGTCTGGCCCGCCTGCCAGCCGTAGGAGGCGCTGAAATCGAACTTGGGGCGCAGGTCGCTGGTGATGATGCGCTCGTTGGCCTTCAGCATGGCTTCCTGCTGCCGGTACTGGGCCAGTTCGCTGCGTTCCGTGCCCGTGGGCCGCTGGTTCGGATCCGGCAGGCCCAGATCCCCCAGGGCCAGGGAGGTCTTCGGATCGAGCCCCAGCAGGCCGTTCAGCACCTCCAGGGACCGCTGGTGCTGGGCTTCCGCCTGGAGGGATTCGGGCAGCACGGCCAGGTATTCGCTTTCGGCCCGGAGACGGTCCAGTTCCGTGGCCGCCTGGGCCTCCAGCTTGGCCTTCATGTCCGCCAGGAAACGCTCGGCGGTGCGCTTGCGGACTTCCACCACCTCCAGTTCCGCCTGGGCCGAAAGCACCGCCAGGTAGGCCTTGGCCACCCCGTGGAGGATGTCCAGCTCTGCGGTGGTGTAGGCGTGCTCGGCTTCCCTCTCGCCCATCACGGCGATGTCGATGGCGGTGCCGATCTTGCCCCAGTAGAAAAGGGGCTGGCTGGCCACCGCCTGGCCCGTGTAGACGTTGCGCGGCGCCACCAGGGCGGTCGGATCGAAGCCCAGCTGGGCGGCGGTATCGCCGAAACCGCTGTTGAGGATGGAGACATCCCGCACCCGGGTGAAGTCGCCGATGAGGGTGAGCTGGGGCAGGGCGTCGGCGCGGGTGGTGGTGATGAGCCCCTGGCGCTCTTCCACCCGGGCCTTGGCGGCCCGGATCATGGCGTTCTCGGCCCGGGCCCGTGCCAGGGCGCCGGCCAGGTCCAGGGTCAGAGGGGCGGGCGCGGGAGGGGCCTCCACCTGGGCGGGGGGAACGAGGAACAGCATGATCAGGCTCCTTGCTCCGAGACGCCGAGGCCCCGGAGGCTGAAGGTGGTGAAGTGCTCGACGAGGCTTTCCGCATCCTCGGGGCCGAAGGGGCGGCCCCGGACGAGACGGAGGAGTTCGGGATGGTTGTGGAGGTAGAGCACCTGGGCGTGGATGCTCATGTCCATCCGCAGCAGGCGCTCCTCGTCCAGATCCGGGCGCAGCACCCGGATGCAGCCCACGAGGTGTTCAATGAAGGGCCGGACCGCCTCCTGGAGGAAGGCATGCACGGAGGGCCGGGGATCCTGGACTTCCCGGTTCCAGAGCACCAGGGCGGCCTTCATGAGGGCGGGGCTTCCGAAAGGGCCACCCTCGGCGTGGCCGTGGCAGGCCAGGGCATCCTCCACGAAGCTGCGGATGTGGGCCCGGACCCCGGCGATGGCCTTGGAGCGCGCCTGGGGATCCTCCGGCGCGGGAGGGGCCGAGAGGTCGCGGATCTTGCAGGCGCCCCGGTCGAAGACGAAACGGAGGGTCTCCTGGTAGAGGCCCTCCTTGCCGCCGAAGTGGTACTGCACCAGGGCGCTGTTGGCCTGGGCCCGCTGGGCGATCTCCCGGATGCCGGCGCCATCGAAGCCCTTTTCCGCAAAGGTGAGCAGCGCCGCCTCCAGGAGGCGGTGCCGGGTGTCCAGGGTGGGATCGGGGGTGTGGGTCATGGTGGCCTTGTCAAACGATTGATTAACTCGTTCGGGATCCCAGCTTAATCAATCGTTTGATTGGGTCAAGGCCTTTCTTCGAAGCTGGGCGGTGCTGGGGGTAGGATGGGGCGGATCCCGGAGCCCCCATGCTGCTGTTCTATGTCTTCTTCTACCTGGTGGCCTTCGTGCTGATGGCCCAGGGGAGCCAGGCCCTGGGCGAAGTGCGGGAGCCTATCGGCGTGGTGCCCGGGGAGGTGGCCCAGAAGCCCGGTCCCGCCCAGGCCTGGGGCGGGGCGCTGGTGGGGCTGGGGGTGCTGGACACCCTGGTGGGCCTCCTGAGCCATGCCTACGGCTGGCACGGCACCTTTCCCCTGCGGTGCCTGTTCTGGACCAGCCTCGCGGCCATCGGCGCGTATGGCCTCTACGTCCTCTTCTTCAACCGGAAGGTGGCCTACCTGGGCCAGCCCTCCGCGCCCAGCCACCCCTGAAGGGTCCGGATCCCCGCAAGGCCCCGTTCGCGGGGCCTTGCCCGTTTTGCGCGGAAGGCCTTCTGGGCGCGCGGGCTACACTGGAGGGCTCACACGGGAGGACGCATGCAGCCCACCAACCAGTACCGCCAAGTCCGCCTTGAAAAGCTGGAAAAGCTCAAGGCCCTGGGGGTGGAGGTCTGGCCGGCCAAGGCGAAGCGCACCCACGGCCTGGCGCAGGTGGTGGCGGACCATGCGGAGCGCAGCGCGGAGCAGCTGGAGGCGGAACCCGCGAGGGTGAGCGTGATGGGCCGCATCCTGGCCATCCGCGAAATGGGCAAGAGCGTGTTCATGCACCTGTCGGAAGGGGGCGAGAAGCTCCAGGCCTACTTCCGCAAGAACGATCTGGATGCCCAGGATCCCAAGGCCTGGGAGGTGGTGAAGCTCCTGGATCTGGGGGATTTCATCAGCGTCACGGGCCCCTTGATGCGCACCAAGACCGGCGAACTGTCGGTGCGGGTGGAGGAACTGCAGTTCCTCACCAAGGCCCTGCTGCCGCTGCCCGAGAAGTGGCACGGCCTCCAGGACAAGGAACTGCGCTACCGGCAGCGGTACCTGGATCTGGCCACCAATCCCGAGGTGTTCCGCACCCTGCAGTCCCGCAGCCGCATCATCGCCGCCGTGCGCCGCCACATGGAAGGCCAGGGCTTCCTGGAGGTGGAAACCCCCATGATGCAGCCCATCCCCGGCGGGGCCACGGCCCGACCCTTCGTGACCCACCACAACGCCCTGGACATCGACCTCTACCTGCGGATCGCGCCGGAGCTGTATCTCAAGCGCCTCATCGTGGGCGGCTTCGAGAAGGTCTTCGAGATCAACCGCAACTTCCGCAACGAAGGGCTGAGCCAGCGCCACAACCCCGAGTTCACGATGATGGAGAGCTATGCCGCCGGCGAGGATCTGCGCGATGTGATGGCGATGGTGGAGCGGCTCTTCGAGGCGGTGGCCCTGGACTGCGGCGCCGTGGAGCGGCCCTACGGCGAGCAGGTCATCTCCTACCGCGCGCCCTTCCGCCGCCTGAGCCTGAAGGACGCCATCGCCGAATTCGGGAAGATCGACCGGGCGCGGCTGGAGGACCCGGCCCAGATCGTGGTCCTGGCCCGGGAAGCCCACGTGGAGGACCTGGACCGCAAGACCCCGGGCGAACTGCTGGGGGATCTCTTCGAACACCACGCGGAGCCCCACCTCATCCAGCCCACCTTCATCACCGACTACCCGGTGGAACTGTCGCCTCTCACCAAGGAGCTGCCGGATCAGCCGGGCTTCGTGGACCGCTTCGAGCTCTTCATCGCCGGGATGGAACTGGCCAACGCCTATTCCGAGCTGAACAACCCCATCGTGCAGATGGAGCGCTTCATGGAGCAGATCCGCCAGCGGGAGGCCGGCAACGACGAGGCCATGCTGCTGGACCAGGATTTCGTGAACGCCCTGGAGCACGGTTTCCCGCCCTGCGGCGGCCTGGGCATCGGCATCGACCGCATGGTGATGCTCATGACGGATTCCCAGAGCATCCGCGATGTCATCCTCTTCCCCCTCATGCGGCCCATGAAGGGTGAAGGCGAGGTCAGCGCCGAATCGTGATTCCCGACCGCTCCAAGGGGCCTAGACTTCCAGGCAAACCCACTCAACCCTCTGGAGGTTTCATGCCCTTGAGCAAGCGATTGACCGCGGAATTCCTCGGCACCCTCTGGCTGGTGCTGGGCGGCTGCGGCAGCGCCGTTCTGGCCGCCGCCTTTCCCGAAGTGGGCATCGGACTCCACGGGGTCAGCCTGGCCTTCGGCCTCACGGTGCTGACCATGGCCTACGCCATCGGGCCCATCTCCGGCTGCCACCTCAACCCGGCCGTGAGTCTGGGACTCGCCGCGGGCGGCCGCTTCCCCTGGAAGGAAGTGCTGCCCTACTGGATCGTGCAGGTGCTGGGCGCCGTGGCGGCCGGAACCATCCTGTACGTCATCGCTTCCGGCAAGCCCGGCTTCGTGGCGGGCGGATTCGCCAGCAACGGCTACGGCGCCGGCAGCCCCGGCGGCTATGGTCTGGGTGCGGCCTTCCTGACGGAAGCGGTCATGACGGCCTTCTTCCTCTTCGTGATCCTGGGCGCCACCTCCAAGAAGGCGGCTCCGGGCTTCGCGCCCATTGCCATCGGCCTCTGTCTGACGCTCATCCACCTGGTGAGCATCCCCGTCACCAACACCAGCGTGAACCCGGCCCGCAGCGCAGGCGTGGCATTCTTCGCCGATGGCGGCCTGGCCCTGAAGCAGCTCTGGCTCTTCTGGGTGGCCCCCCTGGTGGGCGCCGGTCTGGCGGGCTTCCTGTTCCCCAAGCTGGACGATCAGGCGTAGACGTTCTTCCACCTTGCCCCGAGCCCCGGTTCCCGGGGCTCGGGGCGTTTTCCCCCTGGCATACTGTCCCCCTGGCCAGGGCGCGGAAGGCCTCCTGGCATCTGGAGAACCCCATGCCCGTTCCGATGCTGGACCTCGCCCCCCAGAACGCTGCCGTGAAGCAGAAGGTGCTCGATGGCCTGTCCGGGCTCATCGACCGCTCCCAGTTCGTGCTGGGCGAGAACGTGAAGGGTCTGGAGGCCGAACTGGCGGCCTACACGGGCGCGAAGCACGCCATCGGCATGTCCAGCGGCACGGATGCCCTGCTGGTGGCCCTCATGGCCCTGGACCTGAAGCCGGGCGACGAGGTCATCATCCCGAGCTTCACCTTCTTCGCCACCGCCGGGGTGGTGGCCCGGTTGAACGCGAAGCCCGTCTTCGTGGACCTGGATCCCGTCACCTTCAATGCCGATCCCGAGGCCATCGAAGCGGCTCTCACGCCCCGCACCAAGGCCATCATGCCGGTGCACCTCTTCGGTCAGCTGGCGGACATGCCCGCCATCCTGGCCCTGGCGGCGAAGCACGGCATCCCCGTGGTCGAGGACGCCTGCCAGAGCCTGGGTGCCCGGGGCTGGGGCAAGGCCGCGGGCCAGTTCGGCGCCATGACGGGCTGTTCCTTCTACCCCACCAAGAACCTGGGCGCCTTTGGCGATGCGGGCCTGACCCTTGTGGCGGGGGATGAATCCCTGGCCGCCAAGGTTCGCCGCCTGCGCGTGCACGGCATGGAGCCGGTCTACGTGCACCACGAGGTGGGC
>MWBB01000139.1 GCA_002068835.1 Acidobacteria bacterium ADurb.Bin340
GGGAGCGCAGCCCGGTGGGCTGCGCGATAGCCGCCTGCTCCTGGGTGCGTCAGCCGCCTCGTCCGTAGGCCCCACTACGGCCATCGGCGCCTTCCTTCCCACGCTCGCCCGGCGCTCCCAGCGCGGCCCGCGCGAGTTTTGCTAGGCGCTCCTAGCCGTGCCACCATCCGGGGTATTCCGGGCATCGAACGGGAAACGGGCCGCTGTGGGCCCCGCCTGGATGACGCGGTGCTGGTGGAAGGGAACCCCTGGAACAGGAGCAGCCGTAATGGCCCTTTTGAGTGAATCCCAACTGATGGATGTGCTGAACTGGCGCTACGCCACCAAGGGCTTCGACCCGGGGCGCCGGATCGATCCAGGAACCTGGTCAGCCCTGGAAGCCTCGCTGGTGCTGGCGCCCAGCAGTTTCGGACTGCAGCCCTGGAAGTTCCTGGTGGTCACGGACCCGGGCCTGAAGGCGCAGTTGAGGGCCGCCTCCTGGGACCAGTCCCAGGTGACGGACTGCTCCCATCACGTGGTCTTCCTGGTGCGGGACGGATTCGGCCGTTCCGACATCGATCGGCTCATCGCCCGGATCGAGGAGGTGCGCGATCTGAAGCCGGAGGCCCTGGAGGGGTACCGCAGCGTCATGGAGAAGGCCCTGCTGGAAGACTCCCGGGCCGAGTCCCTGGATGTCTGGGCCGCAGGCCAGGTCCACATCGCCCTGGGGGGCTTCATGACGGCTGCGGCCCTTCTGGGCGTGGATACCTGCCCCCTGGGCGGGATCGAGCCGGACCGTTACGACGTCATCCTGGGCCTGGAAGGCACCGGCTACCGCACCCTGGTGGCCTGTTGCGCGGGCTACCGGATGCCCGGTGACAAGTACGCCTCCTTGCCCAAGGTGCGCTTTCGCCCGGAAGAGGTGATCGAACACCGCTGACCCGGGCGAAAAACAAGCGGGCCCCCGGATGGGAGGCCCGCTTGAGGTTTACGGTCGGATTACTTGATGTCCAGCTTGCGGGCTTCCAGTAGGGTGCCTACGGCCTTGTCCAGGGCGGTGATGGCCTTGGTAAAGTCGATGCGTCCCCGCAACTCGGCGGCCTTGGCCGTATCCAGCTCATCCTGGCGCTGGAGCACGAAGAAATTGGTGCTCATGCCGTTCTCGAACTTCTTCTGTTCCGCTTCCAGGTTCTTCTCCCGGAAGATGCGGGTCTTTTCGAATGCCTTCACAGTCTTCTGGGCCGTTTCCAGGTTCCGCAGGGCCTGCCGGACTTCGAGGAGCACGCCCAGTTCCTGGTCCCGCAGGTTCAGTTCGCTGGCGCGGAGGGAGGCCCGGGCCGAGGCCAGGGAACCCTTGGCGGCCCGGTTCTGGATGGGCATGGAGAACTGCAGGCCCACGGTGTAGCCGGGGTAGGTGGCGCTGGTGATGTCCTTGTTCACAGCCGAAAGGCCTTCGGCCGCGACCTGGGAAGCGGCGTTGCCCGTGTAGGTGGCGTAGGCGTCCAACTGGGGCAGGGTGCGGTTCTTGGCGGCCCGCTCCTGGATCTGGCGGCTTTCGTAGTCCAGGCGGGCGGCTTTCAGTTCCACGCGCCGATCCAAGGCCATGCGCTCCGCGGTCTTTTCGTCCATGGGCGCGGTGGCGGAGGTCACGGGGGCATCGGTGGGGACCAGATCTCCCGGGCGCTCATTGGTGGGGAAGAGGGCGCGGATCAAGGCATCCTTGGCGTTCAGGTGCTCGGCCTCGGCGGCCAGGATCTCCTGCTCGCGCTGGGCCACGGAGGCTTCGGCCGAGGTGATCTCGATGGGCGCCAGGGTGCCCACTTCCACCCGGATCTTGTTCTCCCGCAGCTGCTTCTGGGCCAGTTCAAGGCTCTGCTTCTTGTTCTCCAGGTTCAGCTTGGTGTACACCACCTGCCAGTACTGGGCCTCGATGCTGGCCACCAGGTCGATGATGGCGCGCTGGAAGGTGAAGTCGGCGATCTCGGCGTTCTTGCGGGCGACCTGGAGGCGGCTCTCGGCGGCGGCGCGGCCGAAGTTGCGGAGCAGGCTCTGGGTGTAGGTGGCGCTGAGGGCGCCATCGTAGGGATTGGTGGTGAAGGGGACCACGGGGCCGCCGTTGGCACTGCCCTTGGAGAAGCGGTACGAGGGGTCGTAGCTCAGGCGAAGGCTGCCGCCCCAGCCAAAGGCCTTGTCGGCCCCAACGGAGAAGGAACGGGACCAGGCGGTGCTCTCGGAGGTGACGAACGCGCCGCCCGGGATGGGCTGGGTGCGGCTGGCGTCCTGGTTGCGGGTCCAGGCGAAGCTGCTGCGAAGGTTCCAGTCGAAGGTGCCCAGCTCCGTCATCACGCTGGCCTGGTTCCCCTCGCGGGTTTCCCGGGCCACCTGCACCTGCAGGTTGTTCTGGAGGGCGATGGCGATGGCTTCCTGCAGGGAGACGGGCCGCGGTTCCACCGCTGCCGGCGTCTGGGCCACGAGGCCGTAGGCGACGAAGAGGGTCGGGAACATGCGGGCTCGAAGCATCGCCACTCCTGGGAAGGATCGGGAACAGGTGCCCTACGACCCTGGGCGGCAAAAGGTTTAGAGCCTCAAGGCAAACCCGGGTTGCGGACCCCTGCAGGATGCCGACCTCGCAAGCTGAGGGCAAGGGAAGGCTCCCCGGGTGCGGAGCAGAGGCGGGCGAACGGCGGAATCCGGGGGGCGGATGGCAGGGAACGCCCTGTTAGACTGGGGGCCATCCCCCCTTGGAGTCTCCGGTGAGTCTGCGGATCCTGCCTTTGTTTCTCGTCTTTTTCGTGATGGGTGTGGCGGATGCCATGGGGCCCCTGGCCGATGGGGTGCGGGATGGTTTCCAGGTGGGGCACGCCCTGGCGACGCTCCTCACGTTCTTTGTTTTCATTGCCTTTGCCGTGTTCAGCGTTCCGGCCGGCCTGCTGGCCGCCCGGATCGGCAAGCGGCGCCTGCTGTTGGCGGGCCTGGGCATCAACGCTGCTGCGGTGGCGGTTCCAGCCTTTGGGCAGCCCGGCTTTAGCCTCCTGCTGGCCTGCATCTTCGCCCTGGGCATCGGCACCACCTTTCTGCAGGTGGCCGGAAATCCCATCATGCGGGATGTGAGCCCCGCAGGCGCCTACGCCCGGAACCTGAGCTTCGCCCAGTTCGTGAAGGGGGCGGGGAGTTCCGCCTCCAGCTACCTGGTGGGGCTGGCGGCGCTGCTGCCGCTCCTGGGCGGAATGGGGTGGCGCTCGGCCTTCCCGGTGTTCTTCGCCTTCATGTTGCTGGCCTTCCTGGCGGTGGCCTTCCTGAAGGTGGAAGAGGCTCCGGCCGAGGTTCCGCCCAGCCTTTCCGGAAGCTTTGCCCTGCTGCGGGAGCCCACCTTTGCTCTGGCGGTGCTGGGGATCTTCCTCTACGTGGGGGCCGAAGTCTGCGTGGCCCGCTTCGCCAAGCCGGGACTGGTGGCCTTGGGCATGCCGGAGCAGCGGGCCCTGCTGCTGGGGCCCACCCTGTTCTTCGGGGCCCTCACTCTGGGACGTCTGCTGGGCGGCGTGGTGCTGGCGCGGATGAAGCCGCTGGCCTTCTTCCGCCTGTCCTCGGCCCTGGGCCTCGCGGGGCTGGGAGCCCTGATGACCGGGCTGCCCCTGCTCGCCGTGCCGGGTGTGCTTCTGGCGGGTCTGGGCTTCGCCAACATCTGGCCCCTGCTCTTCGCCCTCACGATCGAGGCGCGGCCCGGGCGCAGCTCCGAACTGAGCGGCCTGATGTGCATGGCCATCTCCGGCGGCGCGCTGGTGCCGCTGCTCATGGGCCTGCTGGCGGATCGCGGGGCGGGGCCGCTGGCCTATGCGGTGCCTGCGGCGTGCTTCGCCTACCTGGTGATGCTGGCGCTTCGTTTCCCCCGGGAGGCCTGAGATGGATCTCGCCCGCGATGACCGCACGGTGCTCACCCTCGATGCGGGGGGCACCACCTTCACCTTTTCCGCCCTGCGGGGCGGCGAGGAGGTGGTCCAGCCCTTCACGCTGCCTTCCCACGGCGATGACTTGGGCTGTTGCCTCGCCATCCTGAAGGAGGGCTTCACCCGGGCCCGCACGGAATCCGGGGGCGCACAGGCCCTGAGCTTCGCGTTTCCGGGCCCGGCGGATTACCCCAACGGCATCATCGGCGACCTGAAGAACCTGCCGGCCTTCCGGGGCGGCGTGCCCCTGGGGCCCCTCCTCGCGGAGACCTTCGGCGCGCCTGTCTTCATCAACAACGACGGCGACCTCTTCGCCTACGGCGAGGCCATGGCGGGCCTGCTGCCCGAGGTGAACGGGATGCTGGAGGCGGCCGGAAGCCCCAAGCGGTTCCGAAACCTGCTGGGCGTGACCCTCGGAACCGGTTTCGGCGCGGGGCTGGTGCTGGATGGGCGGCTCCACCGGGGCGACAACGCCGCGGGGGGCGAGATCTGGTGCCTGCGCAACAAGCTCCACGGCGAATCCTTCGCGGAGGAGAGCGTCAGCATCCGGGGCGTACGCCAGGTCTACGCCATGGTGGCGGGCCTGCCCCTGGAGGCGGTTCCCGAACCCCGGGAACTCCATGCCATCGCTCAAGGCCAGCAGACTGGGCAGCGGGAGGCGGCCCTGGAAGCCTTCCGCCGCCTGGGCGAGGTGGCCGGGGACGCGGTGGCCAATGCCCTCAGTCTGGTGGATGGGCTGGTGGTGGTGGGCGGCGGCCTCGCCGGGGCCGGGGACCTCATCCTCCCCGCCCTCGTGGCGGAAATGAATGCGCCTCTGCGGACCCTCAAGGGCGCGCCCATCGACCGCACGGAACTGCGGGCCTACAACCTGGAGGAGGGTGGGGATCGTGCCGCCTTCCTGAAGGGCGATCCGAGGTGGCTGACGGTCCCCGGCACGGATCGCGCCGTGCCCTACGACGCCTCAAAGCGCACGGGTGTCGGTCTTACACGGTTGGGCACCAGCCGGGCCACGGCCCTGGGCGCCTACGCCTTCGCGCTGGATGCCCTGGATCGGAACTGAAGGAGCGGTCATGACACGGATCGGAGTCTTAGGAACCCTGGTGGCCTGCGCCTTTCTCGGTGCCGCGCCTGCGCGGCCCACGAAGCCCCTGCCCGCCCTGGTGAATCCCTTCATCGGCACCGGGGGCCACGGCCACACCTTCCCGGGGCCCTCGGCGCCCGCGGGGATGGTGCAGCTTTCCCCGGACACCCGGGCCCACCCTTCGGACTGGGACGGCTGCGGCGGCTACCACGCCAGCGATCGGCGCATCCTGGGCTTCTCCCACACGCACCTTTCGGGCACCGGTGTGGCGGACCTCTGCGACATCCTCCTGGCGCCCTACACCGGCGCGCTCCAAGCGCAGGCGGGCCAGGAAGGTCAGCCGGGTTACGGCAGTTCCTTCGACCGGGCCACCGAGCAAGGCTGGGCCGGGTACTACGCGGTGATGCTGAAGGATCACGGAATCCGTTCCGAACTCACGGCCTCGCCCCGGGTGGGCTTCCACCGCCACACCTTTCCAAAGGGGCAGGAGGCCCGGATC
The DNA here is from genome assembly GCA_002068835.1 of Acidobacteria bacterium ADurb.Bin340. GTDB lineage: Bacteria > Acidobacteriota > Holophagae > Holophagales > Holophagaceae > MWBB01. The sequence continues at coordinate 5,504 of MWBB01000139.1, forward strand.
GCCGTGGACCTGGTGCACCGCGACGAGGTGCTGGATGCGGGGTTCCAGGTGGTGAACGACCGGGAGGTGCAGGGCTGGCGCCGCAGCCGGAGCTGGGCCCGCAATCAGGTGGTGTACTTCGTGGCCCGCTTTTCCCGGCCCTTCCGGGATTGGCAGATCGATGCGGGCGGCGCCCTCCAGCCCCGGCTCACGAAGGCGGAGGGCCGCCACCTGAAGGCCCACCTGGCGTTCGGGAGCGCGGGTGGACCCCTGGAGATCCAGGTAGGCATTTCTGCGGTGGATCTGGCCGGGGCCCGGCGCAACCTTGAGGCGGAAGGGCGACGCGGGTTCGAGGAGGCCCGCCGGGCCGCCGAGGCGGACTGGGAGCGGGAACTCTCCCGCATCCGCGTCTCCGGCGGCAGCCGTGACCAGCGGGTGGTCTTCTACACGGCCCTTTACCACGTGCTGCTGGCCCCCAACCGCTACCAGGATGTGGACGGCCGCTACCGGGGCATGGATGGCCGGATCCACCATGCGGCGCCGGACACCCACTTCACGGTGTTCTCCCTGTGGGACACCTTCCGCACCCTCCACCCCCTGATGACACTCCTGGACCGGACGCGCACGGAAGGCTACGCCCAGACGATGCTGCGCCAGTACGAGCAGGGCGGACGGCTGCCGGTGTGGGAGCTGCAGGGCAACGAAACGGACTGCATGATCGGCTATCACGCCGTGCCTGTGCTTGCGGACGCCATCCTCCGGGGCTTCACGGGTTTCGACCACGCGAAGGCGCTGGAAGCGATGAAGGCCAGCGCCGAGGGGGACCGCTTCGGGC
>MWBB01000140.1 GCA_002068835.1 Acidobacteria bacterium ADurb.Bin340
CCTGCCGCACCATCAGGGTTCCTCGCTTGTCGTGCCGTTCCTGGTCCCGGTGGGCCTGCTGAGAACCCGGACCAACTCACCTTCCAGGCTACCGCTTCCCTTCAATGGCTCCTCCTTCGCCTCTTCGATGGAGGGCTCAGCCTGCTTGCCTGGCCACATGCGGAAGGGGCCGTGATTCCGCCCCGGATACATGTCGTCCATCCACTCGCCAGCGATCCTTCGGCCATCCCAGGCCCCAATGTAGGTGAGGCTCGAAGGGACTTGGATGAGGGGGCTGGTGTAGACCTTGGTGAGCGAAACCGAACCATCTGGGTGGGATTGGCCCGAGTACTGGAACTCGCCGTCGGGATCACTTCCAAAGCCGAGAACCTGACCGTCCTGAAACACCAGATCCAGGGTTTCAAGTTCAGTTCGCCCTCTCTGGGTCCAACGGCACTTCCAGGGGCCACTCAGTCCCTCGAAATTCATCGTTCCTCCTTCGGGGTCGCGCTTCCCGCCCGCAGCTCCTCAAGACGGTTCAGCCGCTCCCAGGCGAAGCCATCACGTCCGAAATGCCCATAGGCAGCGGTAGCCCCAAAGACCGGTCGGCGCAGTTCCAAAGCTTCGATGATGGCCTTGGGCCGAAGGTCAAAGCACTCGCGAACGAGGGCCTCCAGTTGCTCTTCAGGGAGAGTCCCGGTCCCAAAGGTCTGCACCAACAGGGAAACGGGCTCAGCCACACCGATGGCATAGGCGATCTGGATCAGGCAGCGTTTCGCAAGGCCGGCGGCAACGAGGTTCTTGGCGACCCAACGTGCGGCGTAGGCAGCGGAACGGTCCACCTTGGTGGCGTCCTTGCCGGAGAATGCGCCGCCCCCGTGGGGCGCTGCTCCGCCGTAGGTATCCACGACGATCTTCCGACCCGTGAGGCCGCAATCACCACTGGGACCACCCTCCACGAATCGCCCCGTGGGGTTCACCTTGAACGCCGTCCCGACCAGCCATTCCGAGGGAAGGACTGGGCGGATGATCTCTTCAATGACGGCCTCCTCCAGGTCCTTGTGTTGAATGCCATCGGTGTGCTGCGTGGAGAGCACGACGGTTTCGACCCCGACGGGAAGGCCATCCCGGTAGCGAAGGGTGACCTGAGCCTTCGCATCGGGCCGGAGCCAGGGCAGACGCGCTGATTTGCGGAGTTCGGCCTGACGCTGCATCAGGCGGTGGGCGTGGTGGATCGCCGCAGGCATGAGGGCAGGCGTTTCATCACAGGCGTAGCCGAACATCAGCCCCTGATCCCCGGCCCCCAGTTCCTGGTGGAGTCCCCGACCCTCATCGACCCCCTGGGCGATGTCGCCGGTCTGGTTCCCGTAGCGCACCTGGACCTCACATCCGGCATGGTCGAAGCCGGTGCCTGGCTGGTCGTACCCGATCCGCCGGATGGTCTCCCGCGCCACCGCGGCATAGTCCACCTTCGCGGAAGTCGTGATCTCCCCGGCCAGGACCACCAGATCGGTGGTCACGAGCGTCTCGGCAGCCACCCGGCCAAGTGGATCCTGCGCGAGCACGGCATCCAGGATGGCATCGGAGATCTGATCGGCCACCTTGTCGGGGTGTCCTTCTGAAACGGATTCTGAAGTGAAGAGGTATTCACGCATGGGGGCTCCTTTTAGCCGAGCGGGGTTTCTGAGGTCCGTTCCCAGGGAAGGGTTTCCTGCCAATGGCCCCACCGGGCCAGGTTTACCAGCGGTTCAGTGCAGGCGTTCCAGGCGGCAGCACAGGCTGCACTGCCCCTCGGGATCCTATCGGTAGCCGGCAAGGTATCGAGGGGCCGTTCTGCTCCATCCAGGAGCACCCGGACATTCACGGGCTCGGTGCAGCCAGGCATGTAGGCAAGGGTGACCAGGGCTTCCTGGGCTCCAGCCTCGGAGACCGCACGAAGGGCCATCTGGCGTGCCAGGAGACCACCGGCCCGATCGACCTTGTTGAAGTCCTTTCCCGACCAAGCACCCCCACCGATCGGAACCGTGGGGCCGTAGGCGTCAACCACAAGCTTCTTGCCGGACAGACCGTTGTCCCCCATCGGGCCGCTGCAGGTGAACTCCCCTGCCCCGTTGACCTCTACCTCGGGGAGGGGCTTGCCGACACAGGCCTCTTCCACAGCCTGTGTTGCCAGGCGGTTCAGCGCCATCCAGTCGGACCCGGCGTGGTGATTGATGGAGATCGAGACATGGAGTGGCCGCCAGAGTGCGCCCTGGCGCTCGATCCGGACCAGGATCTTGCCATCGGGACCCACCTGCCCCGCCCCCTCCTCAGCCCGGAGCCGAAAGAGGGCCTGCCCGATCCGCCGCGCCAGGTGGTGGGCTGGGGGCACGTGCCCTACCGAAGCGTCCGAGTTGGCATATCCCACACAGATGGCCTGGTCATCGGAGAAGGCTCGGACCTCGCGCTCACCGGGATCGAAGGCCCCCATGCGGCGTAGATCCAGGATTTCAAGGGACTCCGGGAGGGGATCCCACCGGAACCCGGCGGCATCGGCACCATACCCAGCGCTCCTGTAAACCTCCTGGACGAGGTCACGAAGGGCCTCTCCACGCACAGACGCCAAGAGGGCCTCGTCTGCGACGGCGATCCGACCCGTCAGCACCAGGTGGTGGAAGACGCAGGCCACCTCGAGGCCAACCTTCCCAAAGGGATCCACGCGACGGATGCGATCGACGATGGCGTCCGCCACGGCGTCGCAGAGCTTGTCCGGGTGGGCGGGCAGGACCCATTCAGCATGTTCGATCATGGAAGCAGGCTGCTTCATCCCTTCACCTCATCAATGTTCGGAAGATTCCAGAGGCGGACCTTCGGTAACCCCTTCGTGAAGGAAGAGTCTCCACCATGGCTCAGGAGAACCCCGAACCGGCCCTTCCTTCGCTCTAGTTGATGGGTGTGCTCGGAAGGGATCCCTCCCACCCACCCATCGGTGATCACCAGGGCGCGCCGGACCCCGTGCTCCAGCAAGTGAGCGGTGACCGCCTTGATGTCGGTCCCATCCGTGGTTTGTCCTCGGCCCTTTCGCAGGTCCTCAAGGGTGATGTCCTGGACCACGGTGGAAAAGACATGCAGTTCAGGCGCAAGCCATGAGGAGAACCGGGCCAGGGCAGCGTAAAGGGGAGCAATCAGACGGTCCATGCTGCCCGAGACATCAAGGTAGATGTGCACCTTCCCGCTCCGGCTGAACGTCTTCCGGGGGCCCTCACCCTGGTAGAGGAGAGGTTCCCCACCCATGGCCTCCAGGACCAGGGCTCGACGATCCTCCCGGATCCGGTGGGGGAAGAGCCTCGATGCCGGTCTTTCGACCCTCCGCGGACGGCCCCCACCGGGTTCGCAGGTGTCCCCCATGTGGACCAGAGCCTTGCGGATGATCCGAGAGGCGGCCTCCCAGCGGCAGGAAGGATCCAGGTTGAAGGTGTGGGCCGTTCCCCCCTGGTCACGACCGGACCGGCGGTCTACACGCGGCCATTCGGCAATGATGTCGCGGATCTCCGCGAGCAGGTCCGGATCGACATCCCCTTCTCCGGAGGCATCCTCATCGTCGCCGTGGCTTCCGAGGAGCCCTCCCACGCCAGTGAGGCTTACTCCCTCCCCCATGCTTTCGAACGCCTCGGCGAGCAGGGGAAAGAGCTCCTCGTAGCTGGCAGAGGCATCGCTGTAGAGACGCCGATGCAGAAGGCCCATTTCACCTGGCAGCCAGTCCGGTATTCCGGTGCTCCAGTGCTCAGGGGGGCGGAGCAGAGCCCACGGCAGTTGCTTCGAGTCGTAGTTCTCCCGAAAGATCCGGGTCCACTCTGCCCCGGGAAAGAGCAGGCAAAGCTGAGCATTGATTACCGCATCGAAGGCGAAGTTCAGGGCAGGCGTGGACCGATCCCACAGTCGCGTGTGCCCAAGGACCACATGGTGAAGCTCATGGAGCACGAGCATGACCAGGGCGTTGTCATCGGTGCAGCGGAGGGCCACGAAGTCCGGGTTGAGACGGAGCCGGGACCGAGCTCCAAGGGTCACGGAGGCCGTCTCGGTCGCTCGGCTGGCTTCGATTTCCAGAAGAGAGAGCAGCCTTCCGAATGCGGGTTGAGCCACGGGGAAGGCATTCCAGATCCGATCGCGGAAGGCCCTCGAGAGGCGAGCTAGGTCAGACATGGGAACCCTCCGCCGGGGTCCAGAGGTCCAGGGCCTCTCCCTTGAGCAGGTAATCCGCCACCCGGGGGCTCAGAGACATATCGAACACCTGACCCGAGAGATGGGTAAGGACCGAAAGGACGGTGACGGGATCCCCCTCGATCACCCTTTCGACCTGATCCGCCGGCGTCACCATCATCTGGTTGGGCAGCCCTTGAACCTCGCCCTGCCTGGGACACAGTTGGACCAGCTCGTCGGAGAGTTCCTCGCAGCTGCTTACCTCGATGAGGTCCAGGTCCGCCTCCAGGCCTCGAAACCTGCGAGCCAGCCCCACCGCCCCAACGAGATAGGGGTTCTTGCGCAGGAGGGCCAAATCCCATGGCAGAAGGCCCGGGAAGGCATGGTGCACCGTTTGGACGATGTCCACCCTTCGGCGCCAGACGAACCCCCAGGCCGTTTGCTGCGAAGCCTCCAGCAGACCCGGTTCCGTAATGGCCCGAAAGGGCACCAGGGTCAGTGTGCTCCGCGGTGGGGCACTCATGTTCTGAAGGTTGGAAAGGGCCTCCAAGCCAAGGGCCGCCTGATCCTGGGCCGTTCCCTCACGCGGCCGAGGGGCCTTGCGGGAGTCCGCCCTCCCGGTTCGGCTGCACATCCCAGGATTCACGCGACCTCCTCCGCCCCACCCTCCGCGAAGCGGGACCGCCAGTCCTGAGCCAGCGCCAGCAGGGTATCGGGATCGAAATCCTCCTTCTCCACCGCCAGGAGGTGCAGCATGAGGTTCCCGAGGGCCGGTTCCGATGCCCCGATCTGACCGATGCGGGCGATTTTCTGGTTGAGGCCCCGGACCTGCGCGATGGAGGCGGTCAGGGTGTGCTGATTCGCCTCGCTGAAGACCCTCAGCCGCTCGAGCACACCCGTCAGAAGTCCCATGGTCGGGAGGTTGAGACAGCCCTTCTCCATGACGCTGGGAGCCAGCGTGAGCGCCAGGAGGTGCCGCCGAGGAACGGACAGCGCCCCGAACGCCTCGCTCACCAGGTTGGAAAGCTCGAGTTTTGAAATGCCCTTCGGGTAGTGGGGAAGCGCCGCAGCCACCCGATGGACGGGATCCTTCAATCCGCGGAGCTGCGGCCAAATGCCATCCTCCCCGGACCCGGCCTGTTGCAAGGCCAACCGGTGAATCGAACGGAGCTTCCCCTCCTCGATCCTCCGGCCCTGGCCGCGGTGAGGAAGCCCCCACTTCAGAGCGAGGAAGGCGCTCCCTTCCAGCCCAAGATCCAGACGCAGCGCCTCCGCCGCACCGGCGATGGAGACGATGCTCTGGGCGAGGGATACGGCCCGACGCCCACTGATCGGCAGCCCGGCCTCCCGAAGGGGCATCACCAGGGCGTCCACATACCTCACCGTCCAATCCAGCTTCTGCTGGCGGAGGGCAACGGCTGCTTGTCGTGCCCGAGTGATCAGCCGCTCGAGCTTCGGTCGAGCCGAGGGTGCCTCCCCTCCCTCACGGATGATCCTCATCCGCACCTTGCTGCTCATGTCCTCAAGGGAGGGCAGTGCCACCAGGTAGGCGAAGCGGTCCGCCAAGGCCGGATCCAGTGGAAGAGATCCCTCATAGACCTCCTCTTCCTCTACCTCCTCGCCCGTCATGGGAGGGTTCATGGCCGCCCAGCGGTAGCGCAATGAGGTCAGGGCAAGGCCCTGGATCCGCTTCTCGTGAACCACCGAGAAGAGCTTGTTCTGGCTCTCCGGGCGGCAACGGGAGATCTCATCCAGGAAAACCGAGGAAGCACCCCATAGGTTTCCTGGGGTCGGAAGGTAGTCCAGCCCGGTGCGTTCCGGGTTCGGCACCGGGAAACCCAGCAGGTCGTCGAAGGCGATCAGGCTGGCGTTGTAGTGTCGGTGTTCCAGGCCAAGAGAGGCAGCCAGGCGGTTCAGCAGTTCCGACTTTGCGGTGCCGTGGGGGGCGATGAGCAACAGTGGTCGCTCATCAGCCAGAGCTGCCAGCACCACCGGGTCGAGGTGGGTGAGGCCGAAAAGGTTCAGGGATTCCAGCAGGCGAATCGGGCGGGGTGAAGCGGACATTCGCAGCCTCCATGGTCTGCGCCCCGTTTAGCTGCCTTGTTTAGCGTCGCGGCAAGTGGGGCTAAATG
>MWBB01000141.1 GCA_002068835.1 Acidobacteria bacterium ADurb.Bin340
GAGGTAGGGTGAGGGGGCATCTTGATATATCAGGCTGCGAAAACTTGACATTCATATCGGACGACCTGAGAGTGGGGGGGGATATCCGTGTGGACGATGAACTTCTTCGTTTGGTGCCAAAGCACCTAGCATCGCAAATTGATAAATAAATTCTGGTTTTGGGACCAGATTTAGACAAGGAGGACAAAATGTCCACTCAAGATATTAAAAGTGCCATTAATACTCTGGCAAATCTCCTTAAGGATGATCCATCCGCCTTGGATCAACAAATTGCGTTAATCAAAAAATCTTTCCCGAGTGCTTCAGAAGAAAAATTGCGAAAAATTGTTGAAAATGTATCCAATCCAAATTTTAATCCTAATTCTATAGCAAATGATCTGAGCGATATAATTAAAAATTAATAAAATAAGCCAGCGATAATATTGTTGCTGCAAAAACAATTGTCTACAGTTTTGTTGTAAAAATCTTCTAATATTTTTCGCATTTTGTTTTTAAATTATATCTATCATCAACAATGAAGTGTTTTTTATAATAATATAATATTGCTAATGTGGGCGCTGTAATATATTTGTGGATTTCGGAATATTTTATCAATAATCAACCAACCTTGGCAAAATACACAATCATGTTAATTGTTAAATTACTGCAACTATTATTGTCCCCGTTGGGGAGGGTTAAAACCCCCGCCTTCAGGCGGCGGCTTCAGCATCGATGGGGTGGGTAGAATCGCGGCATGGAATACAGACACGGTGCGCACACTGTCTTCACGATCCACCTGCATATAGTGTGGATCACGAAGTATCGGAAGCGAGTCCTTGCGGGAGAGGTTGGGACACGTGTCCGTGAGTTGATAAGGCAGATCTGCCGCGAGGAAGACGTGGAGATTTTGAAGGGCCATGTTTCGAAAGACCATGTGCATCTTCTGGTGTCGATACCGCCACAAGTGACGATCAGCCGAATGGTGCAGAAGCTCAAGGGAAGGACATCGGGCAAGTTGATGTCGGAGTTCACGCATCTGAAGAAGGCGTTTTGGGGACGGCATGTCTGGGCGAGGGGGTATTTCTGCTGCAGCAGTGGAAACATCACGGACGAAGTGATTGCTGCCTACATCGAGAACCAGAATGAAGAGGACGACCGTGAGTTTAGGGTGGAGGGCGAAGACCGCGAATAGTGGTCGTGACGCCCTCGGCTTTAGCCCGCTTCCAGCGGGGGCCTTCAGGCGGCTTCAGCCGCAACTTGGCGACTTCCAGTCGCAACTTGAAGCCACCGCCTTCAGGCGGTGGAGGGCCTCACATCTTAATTCCGCAAAGAACATCATGGGAAAAAATGCTCCGGGTGCTACGCTGGATCACGGACGGCTCCGGCCGCATCCAACTGTCGCTGCGAACCTTGCTTGGAGGCGCCATGCCCAGGACCGGCTCCCACCTCTTCACATCGGAAAGTGTCACGGAAGGCCATCCCGACAAGATCGCCGACCAGATCTCGGATGCGGTTCTCGATGCGGCCCTTGCGGACGATCCCGCCAGCCGCGTGGCCTGCGAGACCCTGGTGACCACGGGGCTGGTGGTGGTGGCGGGGGAGATGACCACCCGCACCTACATTCCTGTGGCCCAGCTGGTGCGCGAGGTGGTGCGCGGCATCGGCTACGACCACAGCACCAAGGGTTTCGACTGCGACACCTGCGGGGTGGTGGTGACTCTGGACCGCCAGAGCCCCGATATCGCCATGGGGGTTGACACGGGAGGGGCCGGCGACCAGGGCCTCATGTTCGGCTATGCATGCCGGGAAACGCCCGAGCTGATGCCGGCGCCCATCCAGTTCGCCCACAGCCTCACCCGCCGGTTGTCGGAGGTCCGCAAGAACGGGGAACTGCCCTGGCTGCGCCCCGACGGCAAGAGTCAGGTGACGGTGGAATACGATGGGGATTCGGTGAAACGCATCGCCGCCGTGGTGGTTTCCACTCAGCATGACGAGGCCGTGAGCAACTCGACCATCCACACGGAAATCGAGAAGCAGGTCATCCGCTACGCGCTGCCCGAGGACCTGCTGGATGCCCAGACGAAGGTCTACATCAACCCCACGGGCCGCTTCGTGGTGGGTGGCCCCATGGGCGATTGCGGCCTGACGGGTCGCAAGATCATCGTGGACACGTACGGCGGGGCCGGCCACCACGGCGGCGGCGCCTTCAGCGGCAAGGATCCCAGCAAGGTGGACCGCTCCGCCGCCTACTTCGGGCGCTACATCGCCAAGAATGTGGTGGCGGCGGGCCTGGCGGACCGGGTGGAGCTGCAATTGGCCTACGCCATCGGGGTGGCGGAGCCGGTTTCCATCGCGGTGGACACTTTTGGCACCGGCCATGTGGCCGACGAGGCCATCGTCCGGGCCATTCGGGAGGTCTTCAGCTGCACCCCCAAGGCCATGATCGAAGCCCTGGCCCTGCGGACCCCCATCTATCGCCCCACCGCCGCCTACGGCCACTTTGGCCGCCCCGAGTTCGCCTGGGAGCGCATCGACCGGGTGGAAGCCCTGAAGGCGGCGGCCCGCTGAAGGATCCCCCCAGAACGGAAGAAGGCCCCGCAGCGCGGGGCCTTCTTCCTGGATCAGGCGGGTCTACTTCTTCTTGTTGGCGAGGAATGCCTGGGCGGCATCCATGCCGGCCTGGAAGGCCTGCTCGTTCAGGGGAATGAGGCTGGCCTTGTCCTTCAGGGCCTGCTTGACGGCGGCCATGAAAGTCTCCTTCGGGAAGAGGTTCGTGGCGGCCTGGAGGGCGCCCAGGGCCACGATGTTCTTCACCACCATCTTGCCCAGCCCGGCCGCGATCTCGGTGAAGGGCACGCCCACCACGGTGATGCTGGGATCCATCGGCTTCACATCCTTGGCGATGGAGCTGTCGTAGATGATGCAGCCGCCCTTCTTCACGGTGACGCCGAACTTGGCCAGGGAAGGGGCGTTGAAGGCCAGCAGGATGTCCGGTGTGGGGCTGGCGGGGTTCAGCACCTCGTCCTTGGCCACGTGGACATCCGCGTAGCTCGTGCCGCCGCGGGATTCGGGGCCGTAGGCGGGGATGTGGGTTCCATCGAAGCCTTCGTTGATGGCGGCCGTGGCGATGAGCATGGCCGCCGTCTGGGCGCCATCACCGCCGGAACCCGCCAGCTTGAGGCTGATGTCGGCGGGGTTCAGGTGGCTGGGGAAGGCCTTGCAGTGCTTCTGCACGGCTTCGCTGCTGGCGCCCACGGCCTTGACGAAGGTCTCGGCCTTGAAGCAGGGCTGGGGCCGGTTGAACCAGGGCTCCACCGTGGTGTCCTTCTTCACCCCGAGGGGGAAGATCTTGGTCATGTTCTCCTTGACCCACGCCTCCGCCTTGTCGGGCGCCATCTTCAGGTGGGTGGGGCACTCGGCCAGGACTTCGATGAAGCTGTAGCCGCGGCCTTCCTTCTGGAGCTGGATGGCCTTCTTGATAGCCTTGGCGGCCTTCTTGCGGTCGGCGGGGCTGTAGAGGGCCACGCGCTCCACGTAGACGGGGCCATCCAGCTGGGCAATGAGCTCGGCCATCTTGATGGGCTGGCCGTTGAACTGGTTGCGGCCATCCGGGCTGGTGGCGGTGGTCTGGCCCATCAGCGTGGTGGGGGCCATCTGGCCGCCCGTCATGCCGTAGATGGCGTTGTTGATGAAGATGACCGTGATCGGCGCGCCCAGCTGGGCGGCGGCCACGGTTTCGGCGAGGCCGATGGAGGCCAGATCGCCATCACCCTGGTAGGAGACGACGGTGGCTTCGGGATTGGCCATCTTGTGGCCCAGGGCCACGGCGGCGGCCCGACCGTGAGCGGCCTGGGTGTTGCCGGTGTCGAAGTAGTAGTAGGCGAACACGGAACAGCCCACGGGGCTCACGATCACCGTGTTGTCCTGGATGCCCAGCTCCTCGATGGCCTGGGAGAGGAGCTTGTGCACCAGGCCGTGCCCACAGCCGGCGCAGTAGTGGGTGGACTGGCCCTTCAGGCCCTCGCCGTGGGCGTGACGCTCGAACTTATCGTAGAAGACGGACATGTCAGGGTCTCCTTACTTGGCGAGAGACAGGACGTGATCCACGACCTCGGTCTGCTGGGGCAGCAGACCGCCGCAGCGGCGCACATGGGTGATGGGCGGGATCGCGGTGACACCGGCCTTGCTGAGGGCCAGGCGCAGTTCGTTCTCGATCTGGCCGCTGGCGTTGGCTTCCACCATGACGATGCGCTTGGTGCGGGGCAGCTGGGCCTTCAACTGCTCGATGGGGAAGGGCCAGATGGTCACAGGGCGGAAGAGGCCCGCCTTGATGCCCTGCTCGCGCAGATTCTGGACGGCGCCCTTGGCTGCGCGGGCCGGCGTGTTGCAGGCCACCAGCAGGATCTCGGCGTCGTCGGCCATGAAGGTTTCGGCACGTGCTTCCACCTGCATGGACTCGTACTTCCCGTGCAGGTAGAGGTTGAACTTCTCCAGGTCCTGCTCAAGAAGCTGGATGGAGGCGATCAGGTTCTTGCGGTGGTTCAGGTCGCCGTAGACCGCCCAGGTCGGAATACCGGGTTCGGTCATGTGGTCCGGGAGCTGTACCTTGCCGGTCATCTGGCCCAGATAGCCGTCGGCCAGGATGATGACGGGGTTGCGGTACTTGAAGCTCAGCTCGAAGGCAAGCATGGTGAGGTCGAGCATTTCCTGGGGGGTGCTGGGCATCAGCGTGATGCAGTGGCTGTAGCCGTGGCCCAGGCCGTGGCAGGCCAGCTTCACGTCCGCCTGCTCGGGGGCGATGTTGCCCAGGCCGGGGCCGCCGCGCATGACATTCACGAAGACGCCCGGAACCTCGGCGCCCACCATGTAGCTGACGCCTTCCAGCATCAGGGAGAAGCCGGGGCTGGAGGTGAAGGTCATGGTGGGCAGGCCGGCGCCGCCGGTGCCGTACATGTGGTTCACCGTGGCCACTTCGGAGACGGCCTGGAGGAACACGCCGTCCAGCTTGGGCAGCAGCTTGGCCATCAGCTCCGCGCCTTCGGTGGAGGGCGTGATGGGGTAGCCGTAGACGTGGCGGCAGCCGACCAGCAGGGCGCCGATGGCCGAGGCGTAGTTGCCCTTGATCACCAGGGGCTCGGTCTTGGGCAGGGGAATCTGCTTGGCGGGAACCTCCACGGGCTTCGGAGCCGCCGAGGGCTTCTCTCCGAAGAGCTTGGCCGGGTCCTGCAGCTCGAAATCCTCGCCCTGCTCCAGGGCACGGAGGCCGTAGGGCTCGGGGCAGGCTTCGATGCACAGGCCGCAGCCGGTGCATTTCTCGAGATCCAGCACCACGGGGACCAAGCCGGTGACGGGGTTGATCTCGTCCGAAAAGGCAATGCAGCCTTTCACGCAGACGCTTACACAGCGTCCGCAGCCCTTGCAGTAGTCGGGCACGAGGTAGGGTTTCGGGCGCTCTTTCAGCTCAGGCATGCGCACGCTCCTTCATCAAGGGGGTCCTGGGCATCAAAATGAGCAGCCAGGGGCCGCTCGGGACCGTGGCAGTATTGGTTCCGCTTCCAGTGCATGGGGTCACAACGGGCGTGTCCCGGATCACAACGAACCCAAGCCCTGTCTGCTTTTTCCGAACGATCATGAGACGCGCGCTGAGGATCGTTCGGGCTCCCATCCGGACAGGTCCCATCGGGAGAGCCCCACCCCATTCCCCTGCGGCGCAATCGGATGATTCAGCGATGGAGGCCCCATGATCCTTGGCATCGGTTCCGACCTCTGCCCACCCGCCCGCTGGCGGCACCTGGTGGATCGATTCGGGGAGAAACCCATCCATCGAATGCTCCATCCCGAAGAAGCGGCCTACCTGCTCAAGGGGAATCCAGGCCGCCTGGCGGAGCGTCTGGCAGGGCGCTGGGCCCTCCGGGAGGCCTTCGGAAAGGCCCTGGGGGTCGGCCTGGACGGCTGGACGTGGCGGGAGCTGCGCTACCGGAACGGGCGTTTATGGGCCGAGGGAGCCCTGGCGGAACAGCTCCGGGTCCGGGGGGTCCAGCGCCTGCACGGCACCGTGACCCACGATGGGGGCCTTGCCCTGGCCTCCCGGA
>MWBB01000142.1 GCA_002068835.1 Acidobacteria bacterium ADurb.Bin340
GCAGGCCCCTACACCGTCCGGCTGAAGGCGGTGCTGGGGGCGAGGCGTTTGAGGTAGGCGTCGAAGGGGAAGACGAGGTTGCGGACGAAGCGCTTGCCCAGGTCGGTGATGAGGATGGCGTCCTCGCGCAGCTCCAGCACGCCGTAGGGCACCTCCTCGGCCAGTTCGGCCAGGGCGTCGGCGAAGTGGTCCCGGCCCACGCCCCAGGTGGCCTGCACCTCGGCCCAGTCCAGGCGGAAGGTGCCCATGAGGCGGTGGATGATCCAGCGGCGCATCTGGTCGTCGCGGGTGCGGGCGTGGCCCTTGTGGATGGCGAAGCGGCCCTCCAGCACGGCCCGCTCCCACCGCACGAGGATCTTGTCGTTCTGGATGTAGGTGTCCCCCACATCGCTGATGGCGCTGGGGCCGAAGCCCAGGGCATCGCTGCCCGCCTGCACGGCGTAGCCCATGAAGTTGCGGATGATGCGCCCATCCTTCACGGCCTTGGCCAGGTCGTCGTCGGGCCGCGCGAAGTGGTCCATCCCAACGGCCACATAGCCGTGGGATTCCAGGATCTCCGTGGCCATCAGGAGCAGCTCCAGCCGCAGGTCCGGCGAGGGCAGGGTTGCGGTGGGGATGCTGCGCTGGTGGGGCAGCATCTTGGGCAGGTAGGCGAAGCCGTAGATGGCCATGCGGTTGGGGGCCAGCTCCAGGGTGGATTCCAGCGTGCGCCGGAAGGTTTCCCGGGTCTGGCCCGGCAGGCCGTAGACCAGGTCCAGGTTGATGCCGGCGAAACCCAGCTCCCGGGCCTGCTTCACGGTGGCCAGGGTCTGGTCCCAGGTCTGTCCCCGGGTGATGAGCTCCTGCACGTGATCGTCCAGGTCCTGCACGCCGAAGGAGACGCGGTTGAAGCCCAGTTCCCGCAGGGCGGGCAGCTGATCCGGGGCCAGGAAGGTGGGATCCACCTCGATGGCCACCTCGGCATCGGGCCGCAGGGGGAAGCGGTCCGTGATGATCCGGAAGGTGCGCCGGAGGTCCGGCACCGAGAGGTAGGTGGGCGTTCCGCCGCCCCAGTGGAGCTGGATGGCCTCCCGGCGGTTCGGCAGGTGCCGGGCCCACAGCTCCACCTCGGCCTCCAGGGCCCTCAGGTAGCCCTCCACGGGCGTGTACTGGGGGCTGACGGTGACATTGCAGCCGCAGTACGAGCACCGGCGCTTGCAGAAGGGGATGTGTGTGTAGAGGGAGAGGGCTTCACCCGTCTTGGCGTTGGCCCGGGCCAGGGCCTCCACGGCGCCTTCCTGGGGGAAGTGCTCCTGCCAGGCGGGGGGCATGGGATAGCCCGTGTAGCGGGGGCCTGGGCGGTCGTAGCGTTGGACGAGATCGAGGAGGCTGGGGGTCATGGCGTCCGTTTCGGAGGCTTCCAGGGTACGCGGAAGCCCTGGGACCTGGATGCTAGAACCGCAGGGCGTAGGCGATCTTGGCGAAGAGTCCCTTTTCCATGAGCCGCTCCATGGGCGGCTCCAGCGTGCGATCCGTCTTCCGGCTCTGGGCGTACCCCGCGTAGACCTGGGTGAAGGCATTGGGTTGCCAGCCTGAAAGGAGCTGGAAGGTGCGGGCTCGGGAGGTGCCCTGCGCTGGGCTTTCGTAGCGGGTGTGCTGGAGCTGGAGGCGGAGGTGAAGGTCCCAGGGCAGGGCGTACTCCATCCGGGCATAGATCCGCTGCGCCCGGCGGATCAGGGCTCCGGAGCCTCCGTCTTCCAGCTGGTTCACCGCTCCCTGGAGGACATAGGAGAAGGCCTGCAGGTTCCCTCGGAGGTTCAGTTGGCGTGAATGCTGTTCCGCAGGCAGGCCGGTGGCGTAATCGGGGGTGCGGCCGCCGCTCAGGGCCAGGGTCGGCCGCAGCCAGGGCCAACGGGTGAGGCTCAGGCTGAACGCGTGGGCGTTGGTTCGGACCTCCTTCCCGGACACCCATTCCCGGCCCTGGGGGGTCCAGGAAAGGGTGGCGTTCAGGCGGATCCGGGTGGCAAGGTTCAGGAACAGGGAGCCGCTCCGGGACAGGGGGGCGCCCTCCCAGGCGTCGGAGCGGCCCAGGTCGAGGCCGCCGCCCAGGAAGGACCACCAGGCGGTGGCGCTGCGGACGCCTGGCCCTGCGCTGAAGGCGTAGGAACGGTAGCCCGTCAGGTCCACGAAGCCGTTGGCCAGGGCCAGATCGGGGCTGGTGGCCTGGGTGCTGGCGTCCACGGACCAGTGGCGGTTGTTCCAGCTGAGCGCCAGGGCGGTGGCGGTGCCGTGGGTCTCCGTGGAGCCGCCGGGAAGGTTCGTCCAGCTCTCGATGCGGCTGAGGGCCATCCGGAGGTTGGCCGCCAGCCGCTGGTCCAGGTAGAGGCCGCCGCTGCGTCCCGTGGAGCGGCCGGGGCCTCCCAGCAGCAGCGCCTCGGTGCCCAGGAGGGTCAGATGCGAGCCCTGGGCATCGGTGTCCAGCCGGGCCGCGGCCACCAGGTTGCGGGTCTTCAGCCCGTCCGTCGCAAAGCCATCCGAAGCCAGCGCGGCGCCGCCGGCTTCGTCCTGCGCCTGGAGGAGGCCCCAGGTGCCCCACGCCGCGCGCCCCGTGGCCTTCAGGCCGTACAGGGGATCCAGGAGGGAGCGGCTGGAAAACTGCTGCTGGGCCCCCCGGACCGTGAACAGTTCGAGCCCTTCCTGGAAGAAGGGGCGCTTTTCGGGGTACTGATACTTGTAGCGGCTGTTGATCACCAGGGGATCCACGTCGGCTTCCACCGCCGAGAAGTCGGGCCGGTATGTGCCTTCCACCGTGAGGGCCCGGCCGGAATAACGCAGGTCCAGCCCCGGTCGCAGCTCCGGGTCGGGGTGGTCCAGGGTGCCCTCGGCCCGGGAGGCGGACCGGCGGGCCGTCAGGGTGGGGATCACCAGGAAGGGCGAGCCTTCATTGGTGATGGGGGCCCCGGAGAGACGCGCCAGTTGGCAGAGGTCGCAGGGATTGTCCTGGCTCTGCTGGGGCCAGGCCAGGGTGTATCCGCGGCCTTTGGGAAGGTAGCGGCGGATGCGGAGGCCCCAGTCGCCCGGAAGGCGGCGAAGGCTGGTGAAGGGCACCCGGATCTTCACCAGGTAGCCGTAGTCGGTGCGCAGGCCCACGGAATCCCAGAGCAGGTCGTAGGAGCTGCTGGAGCCGGTGGCGGTGTCGAGGGCATCGGCCTGAACGCCCAGGGCGTTACAGGTCAGGCTCACCACGGCCTGGCCTTTCCCCGTGGCATCCAGCTCCACGCAGACGGTGTCCTGGCTGTTGGAGAGGGTGTCGCGCCGCCCCGGAAAGCTTCGGACCTCGGCGGGTTCCGGATCGTGGGCTTCCAGGGCGATGTAGAGCCCATCGTGCCCCCAGGCCAGGTGCGCCACCGTCTCCACGATGGGCTTCCCTGCATCCACGGGGAACCAGCAGCCGAAGTCCGTGATGCGCAGGGCCCCGGCCCAGTCCGAAAGATCCGGGCTGCGGGTCAGGGCGGGCGGCCGGGACAGCCGGGGCGCTTCCACCCGGGGCGCGTCTTGGGCCGCCAGGGCGGTGCAGATCATCAACAGACCGAAGGCTCGGATCACGGTATCCCTGCGCAGTCGGGCGCCGCTGCAGGTCCATTCCTGCAGGGCGCTCCGATAGGGCTACCGGGGCATCCGGACCCGGTTACAGCCGGAGGCTACGCCCCCTTCACCGCATCGATCACCGCGCCCAGCACCTCGGGATCCGTTTCGGGGGTGAGGCCGTGGCCCAGGTTGAAGATGTGGGGATGGCCCTTCATGGCCTCCACGATGCGGCGGGCCTTGGCGGTGGCGATCTCCTTCCCCGCCAGCAGGGAGATGGGGTCCAGGTTGCCCTGGAGCACCATGCGGGGGAACCGTGCACGGGCTTCGGCGATGGGCACCTGCCAGGGCACGGCCAGCCCTTCGCAGGGCAGGGCCTCCAGGGCCTGGGGCAGGTAGCCGGTGCGGGCGAAGAAGAGGCGGGGGGCCCCACTCACCTGGGCTAGGGTGCGCCGCACGGCGGGCAGGCCGAAGGCCGCGTAGTCCTCGGGATCCAGCTCCCCGGCCCAGGTGTCGAAGAGCTGTACGCCCTGGGCGCCGGCGCCGATGTGGAGGTTCAGCAGGCGCGCGGCGGCGTCCGCCAGTTTCTCCAGCCAGGCCTGGGCCTTGGCGGGCTCGGCGTGGAGGAAGGCCTTGGCACGGCTCCAGGTCTTGGAGCCCTTGCCCTCCAGGCCGTAGGCCAGCAGGGTCCAGGGCGCCCCGGCGAAGCCCAGCAGGGCCACATGGGGGGGCAGGTTCGCCTTCACCGTGCGGAGGGCCGCCTGAACGGGCTCGAAGACCCGCTCGTCCAGGGGCTGGTCCAGGGGGATCTGGTCCAGGGTCCGGGCCAGGCGCGGGCCGCCTTCGGGGATGGTGACGCCGCAGCCCAGGGCATCCAGGATCACCAGGATGTCGCTGAAGATGATGGCGCCATCCAGCCTGGGGAAGCGGCGGACGGGCTGGAGCGTGACTTCCGCCGCCAGGTCGCTGTCGCTCAGAAGCTGCTCGAAGGTGGCCTTTGCGCGGATGGCGCGGTACTCGGGCAGGAAGCGCCCCGCCTGGCGCATGAACCAGACCGGCGGGGGAGACTGGGGCTCGCCCCGCAGGGCACGGACCAGGGCCTGGGGCATGGGCGCTCCTATTCGCCGTCCAGGGTGTATTCGAAGGGTCCCGTGGCGCCCAGCACTTCGCCCTGGGGAATGGCCACGCCGGTGCGGCGGCAGGCCTTGTGCACGATCTTCCAGCTCCCGCCGCGCTCCTTGGCGGCGTTGGCCAGGGCCACGCGGGCGGCCCGGGGCTGGTCGCGGTGGGCCACCTGGAGCACCAGGTACGCGCCGCCGGTGGCGGTTTCCTGCTCGAGGCCGAAGGTGTAGATACGGGTCATGGGATCTCCAGAAAGAAAAAGGCGTTGCACCACGGAGGCATGGAGGACGCAGAGAGAGGAAGAAAAGAAGGAGGAGCAAAGGAAGAAATAGGAACGCAGGAAGGGTTTTTCTCTGTGCCCTCCGTGCCTCCGTGGTGAATCATCCGTTGAGCTGCGGCGCCACGGCGGCGACGGCGGCGCGGAAATCCGCCAGCTCGCCCTCGCCGTGGGCGGCGGAGAGGAAGCCCACCTCGTAGCCGCTGGGGGCCAGGTAGATGCCCTGGTCCAGCATGAGCTTGTGGAAGCGGTTGAACTGGGTGACGGCGGCGGACTGCACCGCATCGGCCCGGCGCACGGGCTCCTGGAAGAGGGGCCAGAGGAGCGACCCCTTCCGCGGGCAGCACAGGCCGGGGATCTCCTCGAAGGCGGCGGCCCAGGCGGCGCCCTTGGCTTCCAGGTCCGCGTACAGGGCGGGGGTCAGGCGCTCCAGGGTGGCGAGGCCCGCAGCCATGGCCACGGGGTTGCCGCTGAGGGTGCCCGCCTGGTACACCGGGCCGTCCGGCGCCACCACGCCCATCACATCCTTGCGGCCGCCGTAGCAGCCCACGGGCATGCCGCCGCCGATGATCTTGCCGTAGGTGACGAGGTCCGGCGTGATGCCAAGCTGCTCCGCGGCGCCGCCGGGGCCCACGCGGAAGCCGTTGATGACCTCGTCGAAGATGAGCAGGGCGCCATGCTGGGCGGTGAGTTCCCGCAGACGGGTGAGGAATTCGGGCTTCTGAACCAGCAGCCCGTTGTTGGCGGGGATGGGCTCGATGATGGCGCAGGCGGTCTCGCCGCCGTGCTCCGCGAAGTAGCGCTCCAGGCCCTCGAGGTCATCGAGGCTCACCACGCTGGTGAGTTCGCCGTAGACCCTGGGAACCCCGGCGCTGGAGGGCGTGCCGAAGGTCGCCAGGCCCGATCCAGCCTTCACCAGCAGGGCATCGGCATGGCCGTGGTAGCAGCCCTCGAACTTGAGGATGCGGTCCCGGAAGGTGAAGCCCCGGGCGGCGCGGATGGCGCTCATCACCGCCTCGGTGCCACTGGAGACGAAGCGCATCTTCTCCACGAAGGGCACCATGGCCTTGATG
>MWBB01000143.1 GCA_002068835.1 Acidobacteria bacterium ADurb.Bin340
AGCAGGACATGGATGGCGATATTCGTTTTTATTTCGCCATTCTGTCAACCCTGTGCAATCTGACAGAGAAGGACCGCCCCCTCCAGGTGAGGTCAAGTCGCCCCCAAATACCTATCGATGAGGCTGGTTACTGAAAATGTCCAAACTCCAGGCTCTGGCCCTTCGGGCCAGACCGTCGTCCCCCTCCACGGCTGCGCCGTGTCGGGTGACCATGCGCCCGCCTTCTTTAGTGTGATGGGCGCGCTTCGGGCGTTCAGGCCCCGCTTAAGGTTCCGGACTAACGATCCAGTTCGCCCGCGATGACGTTCATTGCGCCCATCACGGCGAGGGCGTCGGCGATGAGGCCGCCGCGGACCTGCTCGTCGAAGCTGTTGAAGATGGGGAAGCAGGGGGGGCGCACGTGGATGCGGTAGGGGCTCTTGCCGCCATCGCTCACGAGGTAGTAGCCCAGCTCGCCGTTGGCGGCTTCGGTGGCGCTGTAGACCTCGCCCACGGGCATGTCGATGCCGTGCATCACCAGCTTGAAGTGGTGGATGAGGCTTTCCATTCGGGTGTAGACCTTCTCCTTGGGTGGCAGGGCCACCTTGTAGTCCTCGATGAGGATGGGGCCGGGGCCCAGCTCCTTCAGGCGGTCCACGCACTGGCGGACGATCCGGAGGCTCTGCCGCATCTCCTCGGCGCGAACCAGGTAGCGGTCGTACACATCGCCGCTGGTGCCCACGGGGATGTCGAAGTCGTAGGTTTCGTAGCCCAGGTAGGGCTGGGCCTTGCGCAGATCCTGGGGCACACCGGCGGCGCGCAGGCAGGGGCCCGTATAGCCCCAGTTGATGGCATCCTCCGGGGTGATCTTCCCCACGCCGCGGGTTCGGTCGTACCAGATGGGGTTGCGGGTGAGCAGCTTCTCCATCTCGTCGAGGGTGCGGGGCATGCTCTCCAGGAATTGCTCCAGCAGGGGCAGGAAGGTGTCCGGGAGGTCCCGCATCAGGCCGCCGATGCGGGTGAAGCTGGTGTGCAGGCGCTGGCCCGCGGCCATCTCGAAGAGGTCGTAGAGGGTCTCCCGCTCCTTGAAGAGGTAGAGGAAGGCCGTGTAGGCGCCGAGATCCACCGCGTTGATGCCCACGCAGATGATGTGGTCGCCGATGCGGGCCAGTTCGCTCACCAGCACACGGATCACCTGGCTGCGGGCCGGATCCTGGATGCCCAGGAGCTTCTCCACCGCAAGGGTGTAGCCCACGTTGTTCATCAGGGAACTGCAGTAGTTCAGGCGGTCCGTCAGCGGAATGAACTGGTGGTAGCTCAGGTGCTCGCCCAGCTTCTCCACGCCGCGGTGCAGATAGCCGATTTCAGGCGTGGCCTTGCGGACCACCTCGCCTTCGAGTTCCAGCACCAGGCGCAGGGTGCCGTGGGTGGCCGGATGGGACGGGCCCAGGTTGACGATCATGCGATCGCCGTCGCGTTCGAGCTGGGTGGGTGTGGCCGTCATCGCGCCCTCACGGGTTCAAGGTCCGCGCGTCGCCCGCATAGCTGGCGCCCACGTCGTTGCAGAACACATCGCCGCCATCCAGGGGAAAGTCCTTCCGCAGGGGATGCCCCGGGAAGTCCTTCCACATGAGCAGGCGCTCCAGGTTGGGATGGCCCTCGAAGGGAATGCCGAAGAGATCGAAGACCTCCCGCTCGGCCCAGTCGGCATTCCGGTAGCGGCCCGTGAGGGTGGGCACCGTTTCGCCCTCGTTCACCCGGGTCTTCACCCTCAGGCGCGCCTGGCTGGCGAGGTTCAGGAAGTGGTAGACCACGTCGAAGCGGGGATCCCGCTCGGGCCAGTCCACGGCGGTGACATCCACGAGGAGCTGGAAGCCCTCCTCGAACAGCGCCTCCGCCACCTGGGGGATGCGCTCCGGCGCCACCAGGAGGGTGTCATCCCCTCGGAAGGCGTGGTGTTCGAGGATGGCGCCGGGCAGGCGTTCTTCGATGCGCTCAAGGATCATGGAAGCTCCTACCAGATCCGCTGGGCGCCGGTCTGGCCGGCCTCCAGCACCATGCTGCGGACGGCCTGGTGGGCCGTGAGCCCCTGCTCCGCCTCCAGGTCCCGCTGGCGGTCCATGCTGTCGTAGAAGGCCTGGATGTGGTCCTTGCGGGCCTTCAGTGCCTCCGCGGTGATCTTCTCCTGGAGTTTCATGGCCCCGTAGATCATGGTTTCGGGCCGGGGCGGGCAGCCGGGGACATAGACATCCACCGGCACCACGCGGTCGATGCCCTGCAGGGTGGCGTAGGTGCGGTACATCCCGCCGCTGCTGGCGCACACGCCCACGCTGATCACCCACTTGGGCTCGGCCATCTGGGCGTAGATCTGGCGCAGCACCGGAGCCTGCTTGTTGGTGATGGTGCCCAGCACCAGCAGCAGGTCTGACTGGCGGGGGCTGAAGCGCAGGGCCTCGGCGCCGAAGCGGCTGAAGTCGTACTTCGACGACATCATGCTCATGAACTCGATGGCGCAGCAGGCGGTGCCGAAGGGCAGCGGCCACATGCTGTTCTTGCGGCCCCAGTTGATGATCGCGTCAAGGCGCGTGGTCACCACCGCATCGTCAAGGTTCAGTTCGGCCATGGCCCGGCTCCCGGCAGAGGATCAGCGTTCCCACTCGAGGGCGCCCTTGCCCCACACGTAGACATAGCCCACCAGCAGGGTGGCCACGAAGGCCAGCATCACCCCGAAGGAGGCCAGGTTCGACTTGAACTGCACCGCCCAGGGCAGCAGGAAGGCCGCTTCCACGTCGAACAGGATGAAGAGCACCGCCACCAGATAGAACTGGATGTTGTAGCGGCGCCGGGCATCCTGCTGGAAAAGAGGCACCCCGCATTCGTAGGGCGTCAGCTTGTGCGCCTGGGGATTCCGGGGCTTCAGCAGCCGGGGCAGCAGCCAGCCGGAGGCCCACACGATGAATCCGCCCATCGCCAGGGCGGCGAGCAGCAGGATCAGGACAGGCAGGAAGGGCGCAACGGGATTGGACATGGCGGGTTCCAGGGAAGCGGTCCCGGTTTGGATCATACACCGGGCCTTGGATGGCCCTGGAGCGTCTGCCGTGCCGCCCCGGGATAGGGCTAGAATGCGGAAACGCCTGGGGGACTGATGAGCGACCTGAAACACGCCGTGAAGGAGATGATCATTCAGCGCCTGAAGCTGGAAGGGATGACCCCCGACCAGATCGATGACCAGGCGCCCCTTTTCGGCGATGGCCTGGGCCTGGATTCCATCGACGCCCTGGAGCTGGTGCTGGGCATCGAACAGACCTTCGGCGTGAAGATCGAGGACGAAGCCGCGGGCATGAAGGCCTTCCGCAACGTGGAATCGCTGGCCGCCTACATCGCCGAGCACAAGCCCACCGCGTGACCACCGGCATGGAGGTCATGGACCAGCTTCCCCACCGGTTCCCCTTCCTGATGGTGGATCGCGTGCTGGAGCGGGTTCCCGGTGTCCGGGTGCGGGCCCTCAAGCTGGTGAGCCATACGGAGCCCTTCCTCCAGGGGCACCTGCCGGGACGCCCTGTGGTGCCCGGGGTGCTGCTGCTGGAGATGCTGGCCCAGGCCGGGGCCTTCCTGGAGGCCGAGCCCCTTGGCGACACCCCCATCTTCCTGGCCCAGGTGCTGGAGGCCCGCTTCCGCCGCCCCGCCTTCCCCGGCGACGCCCTGGATCTGGAAGTGGTCCCGGAAGCCTCCTTCGGAGGGCTCCAGCGCCTCCAGGGCACCGTCCGCCGTGGAGACGAGGTGCTCTGCACCGCCCGCCTGCTTCTGAAGAAAGGCTCCCCCCTGGAGGTGGCGCCATGATGCGCGTGGTGATCACGGGTCTGGGCTTCGTTTCCAGCCTCGGGCTGGATGCGGAGCAGACCTGGAAGGCCACGCTCCTGGGCCGCACCGGCCTGGGCCCCCTGCGCCACCTAGCCATGCCCGGCGAACCCGTGCAGCTCGCCGCGGAAGCGGACCTGCCCGCCGCCCCGCCGGAGGTGCGCCGCCCCAGCCGCTGCCTGCGTCTGGCCCTGGTGTCCCTGGATGAAACCCTGGCTGCGGCAGGCCTGGATCTGGAGCACGGCGATCCCCGCCGCCGGGGCGTGTACCAGGGAGCCCCCAGCTCGGGCCTTCCCGCCGCGGAAGCCTATGCCCTGGACCGCCTCTCCGGGCGCCGGGGCCAGGCTGCGGAAGCCGTATGGCAGACCCCCAACGTGATCGCCGACACCCTGGCGGAACGGCTGGGGGCCCTGGGCCCCCGCTCCACCATCATGAACGCCTGCAGTTCCAGCCTCATGGCCCTGGGCCAGGCCTGGGAGGCCATCGCCCTGGGCGAGCTGGATTTTGCCCTGGCGGGGGGCTCCGAGGCCCTCTGCCGCACGACCTACGCAGGCTTCGCCGCCCTCAAGGCCATGGATGCCAAGCCCTGTCGGCCCTTCAGCGCCGATCGAGCCGGGATGAACCTGGGAGAGGCTTCAGCCCAGCTGCTGCTGGAGTCCCTGGACCATGCCCGCGCCCGGGGCGCCCGCATCCTGGGCGAAGTTCTGGGCTACGGCGCGTCCATGGACGGCCACCACGCCACGGCTCCGCACCCGGAAGGCGCGGGCGCTGCCCGGGCCATGGCCTTGGCCCTGCGCACGGCCCGCCTGCTGCCGGATGCCGTGGACCTCGTCTCCGCCCACGCCACCGCCACCCCCGCCAACGATGCTGCCGAGTGCCTGGCGATTCGGACCGCCCTGGGGCCGGCCGCTTCCCGGGTTTCGCTCACAGCCTCCAAGAGCCAGTTCGGCCACACCCTGGCCGCCGCCGGAGCCGTGGGGACCGCCGTGGCCCTCATGGCGCTGCGGGACCAGGTGGTGCCGCCCACCCTGCGGCTGGAGGAGCCGGATCCCGTCTGCGACCTGGATTGCACCCCCAAGGTGGCCCGGGAACGGCGTCTGCGCTCGGCCCTGGTGAACGCCTTCGCCTTCGGAGGCAACAACGTCTCACTGGCGCTGAAGCGATGGGAGGGCGCGTGACCGAACCCATCGTCATCACGGGCCTGGGTCTCGTCCTGCCCTGCGGATCGGGCCTCGACCTCGCCGCGAAGGCGTGGCGAGAGCGCCGCCAGGCCTTCCAGGCCCTGCCGCCGGACCTCGGAGGGGGTCCTGGGGCTCCCATCACGGCCTTTGATGCCAGCGGCATCATCCCCCCCATGGTGAACCGTCGGCTGGATCGCGCTGCCCGCTTCGCCTGGGGGGCTGCCCACCAGGCCTTTACCGGCGCCGGGGTGGACCCCGCAGCCCTGGGCGACCGCCTGGGCATCTGCGTGGGCACCATGGCGGGCGGCGGCGAGGCCACCGAAGCCTTCATGAAGCCCTACCTCGAGAAGGGCCCCGCCGCCGCCTCCCCCATGCTCTTCCCCAATTGCGTGGCGGTTTCCATCAGCGGGCACCTTGCCCTGGCCTACAAGATCTACGGCCCCAGCTTCACTCAGCTGGGCCGGGAGAACAGCACCTTCACGGCCCTGGAGCAGGCGGCCCGCTGGATCCGCCTGGGCTTCGCGGACGCCATGCTGGTGATCGGGACCGACGGCCTGTTCCCGATGCTCACGGAACTGCTGACCCGTACCCGGCTCCGCAGCCGCTCCGGTTTCCCGGAGATCGGAGCCGGACGAGGCTTCCTGCCCGGAGAAGGCGCCCAGGCCTTCCTGCTGGAAGCCCGAGGCCGGGCCAACGCCCGGAGCGCCCCCATCCTCGCCACCCTGGCGGGCTTGGCTTCCCGCGGCGCCCTGGGCCCCGGGGATCGGGCCGAGGCCCTGGCTGAAGCCGCTGAGGGATTCAGTCCGGCGGCGCCCGAAGCCTGGATCGCGGGAAGCAACGGGCACCCCTACCTGGATGCGGTGGAAGCCCCCCTGAAGGCCGCCCATCCCCGCTGGCCCGCTCCGGCCTATCCCAAGCTGCTCTGGGGCGAGTTCTGCGGCAGCGGCGGCCAGCTCCTGGCCGCGGCCCTGCTGGATCCCGCCCGGCGGG
>MWBB01000144.1 GCA_002068835.1 Acidobacteria bacterium ADurb.Bin340
CAGGGCCACCAGCCGGAGGTGGACGGGACCGATGCCGCCAGCGAGTTCCTACGCAAGCGGTTCCCCAAGGCCACCGACCGGGTGGTGGAGCCGACCCAGCAGGTGCTGGACCTCATCCGGCAGCGCCGGGAGGCCTACGCCTCCGAGCAGGCCGCCAAGCTGGCCCGCCAGGAGGCCGAGAACAGGATCAAGGCCTTTATGGGAGACGCCCAGGCCATCCCGGGCCTTTGTACCTGGAAGAACAACCGAGGCAGCATCGAGGTCAACCACGAAGGCGCCTACCTGGAACTGATCACCGCCCTGGAAAAGAAGGGCATCCCTGGCGTTCGCCAGATGGCCCAGGAAGTCCTCACCAACTTCACCACCACCACCACCGGCGCCCGTGTTTTGAGGTTCGCCAAAGGAGGCACCGAATGAACCCCACCCAACCCAGCACCGCCCTTGAGACCTACACCCCGCAGGCCGTGGCCTCCATGCCTCCGGCCGAGACCGCGACCGCGGCCCTGGCTGCCCAGGCCAAGGCCATGATCGAGGCCCGGTTCATCATGGCGATGCAGCGCCCGCGGGACCTGGACATGGTGCGCCAGCGCCTGCTGAAGGAGTGCCAGCGCCCGACCTTTGCCGAGGTGGCCCGCTACCGCAAGCCCATCGGGAAGGGGGTGGAAGGCCCCAGCATCCGCTTCGCTGAGGCCGCCATCCGCTGCATGACTAACATCGTGGTCGAGACCCTGACCGTGTTTGATGACCGGGAAAAGCGCATCGTCCGGGTGTCCGTGACCGACCTGGAGGCGAATGTCCCCTACTCGAAGGATGTGACCATCCCGAAGGCGGTGGAACGCCGGAAGCCGAAGCCGGGGGATGTGGTGCTTCGCCAGCGGGTGAACTCCCACGGTGAGCCGGTGTTCCTGATCGAGGCAACCGACGACGAGATCCTGAACCAGGAAAACGCCCTCATCTCGAAGGCGGTGCGAACCCTGGGTCTGCGCCTCGTGCCCGGGGACCTCATTGACGAGGCCATGGATGCGGTCATGGAGACCCTGCGGAATCGGGATGCCCAGGACCCGGATGCGGCCAAGCGCAAGCTGTTCGACGCCTTCGCCGGTGTCGGGGTCACGGTGGACCAGATCAAGGAATACCTGGGACACAAGGGCGACGTTCTGAACCCGAAGGAACTGGCCGACCTCCGCGGGCTGTTCTCGGCCCTGCGCGACGGGGAGACCACCTGGCGCGAGATCATGGAGGCCCGCCTGCCCGAGGCCGACGAGAAGAAGGAGCCCACCACCAAGCCCACCCCCACCAAGCGGGGGCCTGGTGGCCTGAAGGACGCCCTGAAGAAGGACGAGCCCCAGGCCGCGGCCCCCGCTCCCGCCTCCGCTGAACCCCCTGCGGAGCCCCAGGTGGCAGGTGCTCCTGTCGAGGAACAGCTTCCGCTTTGATTGACCACCGGGGCCAGGTTCACGCCTGGCCCCACCGCTTCATGGAGACGACCATGCTAGACGCCGCAGCATCAGCCGCAGCCAGGGACGCCGGGGCCACTCTGGCCCTGGAAGCCGAGGCCGGGAAATACGAAATCCTAGCGGGGAGGCAATGGACCCACGTGCAATGAATATCCGCCAAGCTTATGTTTGTTCCCCCTACTCGGCAGACACCCCCGAGAAGGTCCGGGCCAACGTGACCCGCGCCGTGCTGGCAGGGCTGAACCTGTCCAGGGCCGGGTGGTTCGTGATCGTGCCCCATGCCCAGGGTCCGCACACCGCCACCTGGGATGAGGCCATGGAGCGGTGCCGGTCCCTGATCCAGCAGTTGAGGCCGAAGCAGGATGTGGTCGTCGTGCTGCCGGGCTGGGAACGCTCCATGGGTGCCCTGGAGGAGGTGGCCCTGGCCAAGGGGCAGGGCATCAGGGTCCGAACCCTGGCCGAGGCCCTGCGATGACCTGGACCCTGACCATCCCCGAGGTGCCCCCCAGCGGCAACGTGCTCAAGCGGATGCACTGGGCACCCTACGGCCGCCTGCTCGAAAGGTGGTTCTGGCTGGTCAGGGCTGCCCAGGGGTTCCATGCTGTCCCTCCCCCGGCAGGGAAGCGCAAGCTGACGATCACCAGGCACGGTGAACGAGCCCTGGACCGTGACAACCTCTACGCCAGCATGAAGCCCCTGGTGGATGTGCTCCGGCCCCCCAGACGAGACTCAGGCATCTTCAGGACCGGCAAGCGGAAGGGCCAGCCATGGACCCGGAACAGGATCGGCCACGGTCTGATCCTGGAGGACGACCAGGACCACCTGGAACTCGTCGTCCAACAGGCCCAGCTTCCTCGTGGGCAGGCCCCTCACCTGGTCCTGGTGCTGGAGGACTTGACCGGCACCTGACCCGTGCCACCATGAAACCCCGGGCCCGCAGCGCAAGCGGATGGAAGCCCGACCAGTTCAACGACATCCCCCCACTCGCCGGTGCCGGGCAGGCCGCAAGGAACCCCGGATGCGCCGCTGGCTGTGGGGGGACCTCACCAGGAGGGTGCTACATGCCCCAAGAACTCAAGACCGCTTCCGAGTGGGAAGCCATCAAGAAGCAGGAGCGCAACGCCAAGGCCCACGGGTTCCTTCAGGCAGCGATCAGGCTGGCCGGTGATGCCCGGCGCCTGCTGGAGCCCTGCACACCGGACGAAGAAGCCCACATCGACCAAGCCCTGAACCACCTGCTCAAGGCGAGAAGCCATGCAGGGAGGAGGGTGCGGTGATGGCCGACAAGCCCCCGTTCTTCAAGATGGCCCCCGCCCAGTTCCTCCAGGACGGAACCGTGGATGCGATGACCACCCTGGAACTCGGTGCAGCCTTCCGCCTGCTTTGCCGCCAATGGATCGACGGGCATGTTCCCGACGACCTGGACCTCCTGGCCCGCCTATGCCGACTCGATAGGTCTGCTATGGATCAGGCATGGGTCATCCTGTCCAAGTTCTTCCCCGAGATCGAGCCAGGGAAGCGGGCGAACCGCTTCATGTGGTGTGAGCGCGAGACCGTGATGGCAGCCATGAAGAAGCGCCAGGATGACGGGCGTGAAGCCGTGAACCGCCGATGGGAAGCTATGCGACAGGCAAAGGACCCGAATAGGTCACCTATACCAGACCCAATACAAGATAAAGATAAAGACAAAGACAAAGAGAGAGATAAAGACAAAGAAAAAGAAAAAGAACCCGCCGCGGGCAAGCCGCGTCGTCGGTCTGCTGGGTCAGGTGGAGGGATCATGGAGTTCCCCCAGGAGGTCCTGGACCTGGCCAAGGAGATCGGCCGCATCTGGAAGCGGGAGCAGCCGGACGGTTCCAAGATCAACCCCGACGGCCCCCTCCTGAGGGAACGCCTGGACCAGATCCTCCGGCAGACCCCAGGGGTGACCAGGGAGGTGCTGTTCAAGGCCGCCGAGCTCTACCTGTCCCAGGCGAAGAAGTCCTACAAGGCCCCGCAGTTCTTTTTCGGGCCCGGCACTACCGAGGACCCCAAGCCCTGGCTACCCTACGCCCGGCAGGCCCACGCCCTCCTACACCCCAAGCCCACACCACCACCCCCGACCGCTGAACCCCTTCTGGAGGCCCAACCGTGACCCGCACCACCGTCTTCGATACCGCATGGGAGATGGACCTGCTCACAGCCTGTCTCGAATGGCCCGATGACCAGCCCACCCTCGAGGCCCTGCAGATCGTGAAGCCCGAGTGGTTCCTGGTCGGCCTGAACCGCGCCCTCTGGGAAATCTTCATCGCCGTCGCCGAGGAGACCGGCGGGGTGGACGCGGCGGCCATCTTCACGAAGATCCGCAAGGACCCGCGGTTCAGCGAGGCCGACCGCATGATGCTGACGGACACCCTGTTCAGCAGTTTCCACCGATCCTCGGCTGGCAGTGCACAGACCCCGATGCTGGCCCTGCGGGAGGCCCACACCAGGCGCACCCTGGGCAAACTGGCGGGGAAGATCGGGGCCCTGGCTGCCGACTTCGTGGCCCCCATGTCCGAGCTTGAGGCCCTGGCCCTCCAGGCCGGTGATGTGGTGATGAATGCCGCCGACCGGGCCGACATGCAGGAGGGCACCCTGGCTGACTGCATCGACCGCTACCTGATCGGTGAACCCCTGCTGGACCCCCACCGCAGCCGGAACCTGGCCGTGTTCGGGATCGACACCCTGGACCGGGAACTCGTGGCAGGCCCTGGGAGCCTCGGTGTGCTGGCGGCCAAGACCTCCGCGGGCAAGACCTCCCTGGCGGCGCAGGTGCTCCTGCGGAGCCAGGCGGCTGGGATTCAGACCGCAGCCTTCTCGCTGGAGATGGACAAGGAAGAACTCGGGGCCCGGCTGATCGGCCTGGCCTCGGGCTGGAACTCGGGCCAGGTGCTGCGGCATGGGGTGAAGGTCGGGCACAGCCTGAACGAGGACTTAAAGGTGGCCCGCCAGATCATCGCCATTACCAAGATCCCGGGCCGCACCTTCCAGGCGGTGGCCGCCAAGATCCACCAACTTGTTCGGCGGTGGGGCGTCCGGCTGGTGGTGATCGACTACTTTACCCTGCTCAATCCCCCAGAGACCGGCCGCCGGAACCGGAACGATGCCGCCCTGCTCGGGGAGATGAGCAAGGGGTTCAAGCAACTCGCATCCGACCTGGGCATCTGCATCATCCTCGTCTCCCAGTTGAACCGCACCGTCGCCGACGGGGAGCGGCCAACGCTGGAGGCCCTGCGGGAGACCGGCCAGCTTGAACAAGACGCCAGCTGGGTCGGCATGATGTGGACCGAGAAGCCCCGCTATGAGTCCGACGAGGACCGCATCGTGTTCGTGGAACTCCAGAAGAACCGCGGCGGCAAGCGATGGGTGAAGGCCCGCACCAGGTTCAGCCCCGCCACCAGCCGGTTCGATGAGGACATCCGGCAGACCGACGAAGCCCAGCCCCAACCCGAGCAGCCTGCCATGGGAGTCCCTGACCCCTGGGCCGAGGCTGGGCTGGTGTGAGGTGAGGCCATGAACCGCCCGGCGTGGCCCGGCCTCCTCCTGGCGATCCTGGCCTGCCTGGCCATCATGGGGGCCGTGTGGTGGTCCAAGACCGAGGCCGAGCAAAAAAAGATCCGCAGGAATATCAAGACTTGGGAAGAACTTGAAAAAAAGTTCTTCCCAAGGCTTGACTCTAGGTAAGGGCCGTTTAGGCTTAAGTATGTGGCAGCCGCCACCCCCACCCCCCCGGAGCCCACCATGACCACCACCCCCGCACTCCCCCGGACCATACAGGACGCCCTGACTGCTGCCGTTGAGGACCGCGCCCGCGAACTGGCCGGTCTGGTGGAGCGCTGTGGCTGGCCCTTTGAGGACGCAGTGCGGAACCTGAAGGCCACCACCTGCTTCGGCCCCGCTACCATCGAGCGCACCGTGGCCCGTGCCCGTGAACTCATGGCCCACTGACACCCCCCGAGTTCCAACCCTTCCCACCCAGGAGCCCCAGATGACCACCTCCCCCTCCCTGACCCCCACCAGCCTGAAGCTGTTCCTGGACCTGGCCAAGGACGCCTGCAACTGGAGCGACCAGCCGCTGCTGAACGGGAATGTTCAGACCGATTCCGCCCTGCGCGGGAACCTCACCCAACTCAAGCGGGAGGGGCTGCTGATCACCACCCGCGAAGAAGGATGCACCTGGGTCCTGTTCACGCAGAAGGGCTCCGAGTTCGCGGCCTCGCACGGGATCAAGGTGCAGGGCCTCGCAGACTGACACGCCAACCCCGGGGGCCTTCGGGCCCCCACCCTCCTCCCCCCCCCTTCCTGGAGCCCCCCCATGACCCCTTCCCCCGCCCCCTGGTCCATTGCCGGACGCTACGGCAAGTATTCCGACGAGATCACGGACGCCAACGGCCAGGCCATCGCCTGGGTCTTCACCCGCAAGGCCGATCCGCAGACCGTGACCGGCGTGCTGGACAACCCCCAGGGCCAGGCGAACGCCTCCCTCATCGCCGCCGC
>MWBB01000145.1 GCA_002068835.1 Acidobacteria bacterium ADurb.Bin340
TCTTCCTGGCTGGTTCACGCGGTTTGACATCGTCGCGGCTCCTCGGGAGTTTTGTTAGGCGCTCTAAACCCCGAAATGCCTGCGGAGGATGCCCGCCATCTCCGGGAGGGGCGCCACCTGATCCACGCACCCCCGTTCAAAGGCCGCCCGGGGCATGCCGTAGACCACGCAACTCTCCTCGGCCTCGGCCAGGGTGTGGGCGCCCTTGGCCTTCAGGGCCTCCATGCCTTTGGCTCCATCGTTCCCCATGCCCGTGAGGATGACGGCCAGCAGCTGTTTGGTGCATTCCTGGGCGAGGCTCAGGAACATCACATCCACACTGGGGCGATGCAGGCTGCCTGCGGGCTCCGGATTCAACTCGATGAGGGCCTGGGCGCCCCGCTGGCGGTAGTTCAGATGCAATCCGCCGGGCGCGATGTAGACCGTTCCCGGGCGGGCCGGTTCGCCCTGCTCGGCCTCCTTCACGGACACTTGGCACAGGCCGTTAAGCCGCTCCGCGAAAGGCTTGGTGAAGGAGGCGGGCATGTGCTGGACGATGAGCACGGGCACCGGGAGGTTCTTCGGCAGGGCCGGAAGCAGGTCCTGAAGGGCCTTGGGGCCGCCCGTGGAACAGCCGATGGCCAGAAGCTCCGCCACGGGGTTTGAGGCAATGCCCGCTCCGGTGACGGATCCCGCCGGACGAGGCGCGCCCACAGGCCTGGGGGTGGCGGGAACGGCCGCAGGAGCCGAGGGGGCCGTGCGCACGGGTTTCTGGAAACGCGGACTCCGGGCCAGTTTCCGCACCTTCTCCTGAAGATCCTGCTGGATCTGAAGGATGCTGTTGCTGGCGAGGCTCGTCTCCTTGGGAATGAAATCAAGGGCGCCCGCGGCCAAGGCCTCCAGCGTGGCCGTGGCGCCTTCCTGGGTGAGGCTGCTCACCATGAGCACGGGCCGGGGGAAGTCCGTCATGATGCGCTTCAGACAGGCCAGCCCGTCCATCCGCGGCATTTCCACATCCAGCGTCACGATGTCGGGCTTGAGCTGGGGGATCTTCTCCAGGGCGTCCTCGCCATCCCGGGCGCTGCCGACCACCTGGATGTCCTCGGTGGTGAGCATCCGCTCGAGGGCCTTCCGCATGAAGGGGCTGTCATCAACGATCAGGACGCGGATGGGGTCCATGTTCAATCCTGGAAAGCCAGCTGGACGAAGGTGACTGCGTGCTCCAGCTCGTCATCGATGCTGAAGGTGAGCCGTTCCAGGTCCAGGTCGGGGTGGGCGTCGGGCCGGAAGACCACGTGGAAGGAGGGTTGATCCTCCAGCACCACGGCCAACGTCTCATCGGCGGGTCCATTGGGAATGCGGGTTCGCACCAGAAGATCGCACAGGTGGATCAGGTGGGAGAGAAAGGCCCCCGGCGGGGGATCATGGTGCTCCCGAAGCACCGCCACCAGCACGCCCGGGAAGCGCCAGTTCTCCGCCACCACGGCACCCACGTCGGCGTGGGTCAACCCAAGCAGGCGGCGCTCGGCATCGACCAGATGTTCGCCATCACGCATGGCTTGAACCACCGGCGCATAGGCCTCCGAGAAGCAGCGGTCCAGGGCGATCTTGCCGATGTCGTGGAGCAGCCCCGCCAGGAAGGCCGGCTCCTCCTGGACCCGCATGCGCAGCAGGCGGCAGATGGCCTTGGCCGTAAGTCCCACCGCCACGCTGTGCTGCCAGAGGCGAAGGGGATCCAGCTGGCGCACATCGCGGAAGGTGCGGATCACGGCCGCCGTGCGCCCCAGGTTGAGAAGGGCATCGAACCCCAGTCGCATCACAGCCGTGCGCAGATCCGAAACCTCCCGATCCCCGCCGTAGGCGGCCGAGTTGGCCAGGCGCAGCATGGTGGCCGACAGGGGCGGATCCTTGGAGAGGATGCCCAGCAGCCGGTCCACCGTGCAGCGGTCGTCGGCCACAGCCTCGCCCAGGGCCACCACCGTGGTGGGGAGGCTGGGGAGGGT
Organism: Acidobacteria bacterium ADurb.Bin340; assembly: GCA_002068835.1. Taxonomy (GTDB): domain Bacteria; phylum Acidobacteriota; class Holophagae; order Holophagales; family Holophagaceae; genus MWBB01. Next base: position 1,983 of record MWBB01000145.1, read on the forward strand.
CCGGACCCGCTGGCGGACGAGGTCGAGAGTGATCATGGCGGCGCCTTAGAACTCCGTGAGCAGGGATTTGTCCAGTTCGATCATCTGGAGCACAGCCTCCTGGTGCTCCGCCAGGGCCGCGGTATCCAGTCCCAGGAGCACCCGGGCCGTGGCGGTGGTCCTGTCCAGGGTTTCCGGCTTCCCGATGCCGATGCCGCGATCCAGGGCCAACTGGTTGCCCATCGCCACCAGCGCCACGAGCGCCTGATGATCAGGCTCCGCCTGCGAAGGATCGTGGTGCCAGCGGACCGCCTGCTCCAGGGCGTGGGCCAGGTTCCAGCTCACCAGCAACGCCTCCCCCACCATCGCGTGGTCGAAGCCGAAGAGCTCGAACTCCAGTTCCAGGCCATCCCCCTGTCCGTTGTAGACCGAGCGGATGAGCTGGCTGTACCGCTCGGGGTACTTCAGCCCCAGCACCGATTTTCCGATGTCGTGCATCAGGGCGCCCAGGAAGGCTTCCTCCGCCCGTGGATGTCGAAGCTGCCGCGCGTAGGCACGGGCGGCCAGGGCCGCGTAGAGCGCATGCTCCCACATCAGCCGCTCCTGAAGCCCCGCAGTGCCGCGGCTGTAGAGGTTCTTGGCGCTGGAAGCGATGACCACGCTCTTGATCGTGTTGAAGCCCAGGGTCATGATCGCCTGGGTCAGGGTGCGTACCTCGCGCATCATGCCGAACATTGCGGAATTGGCGATCTTGAGGATCTGAGCGGTGAGGGCCTGGTCCGTTGCGATGACCCGCTGCAGGTCGTCGGTGGAGGAATCAGGGTCCGCAGCGATCCTCAGCACCTGGGCGGCCACCTGGGGCAGCGGTGGCAGGTCGCCGAGGTTCGCAATGAGTTCCTGGGGGGTGATGGGCATCGGGGGAGTGCTCCTGGGGCTCATCCGCGCTTGCGATAGCCCATGGCCTTGCTGAAGTGCATGAGTTCGAAGCCGGTGTTGAAGGCGTGGATCGACTCGCTGTGTCCCACGAGGAGGTAGCCCCTCGGCGCGAGCTGTTCGTGGAAGCCCTGGAGGACCTTCCGCTTGACGGCATCATCGAAGTAGATCAGGACGTTCCTGCAGAAGATGATGTCAAAGGTTCCAAGCGACCGGTAGGCGGGATAGTCCACCAGGTTCACGTTCCGGAAGCCGACCATCTGGCGCAGCTCGGGCTTGGCCTCGAACTGGTCCGGCCCCTGCTGGGTGAAGTGACGCTGCAGCTGGGCGGGACTGAGGTTCCGGAGGGTGTAGCTGCCGTACACGGCCTGCTTGGCCTGGGCCAGCACCCGCTCGCTGATGTCCGTGGCGAGGATCTCCACCTGGAGGCCCTTCAGGGGGCCGTCCTTGGCCTCGGCGCACACCATGGCCAGGGTGTACGGCTCCTCCCCGGAACTGCAGGCGGCACTCCAGATGCGGAATTTCGTGGCACCGCGGTCCCGGGCCAGCTTCACGGCCTCCGGCAGGACCACCCGCTGGAAGGCCTCGATCTGGGGAGGGTTGCGCCAGAAGCTGGTCTCATTGGTGGTGATCTCGATGAAGAGCTGCTTCAACTCCTCCCGTCCAGCCCCCCCCTGGACCAGATCCAGGTATTCCCGATAGGTCCTCAGTTTGAGATCACCGAGCCGCCGCTGGAGACGGTTCTCCAGGAAGTACTGCTTGGATTCATTAAAGAAAATGCCGGTTTTCGCGTAGATGAAATCCCTCAGACCCTGGAATTCCGGGGCGCTCATCGTCGGGCTGGCGGCGGGGAGGGGCATGTCGGTTCCTAGTTGCCCATCGGACGAATGCGTCTGGACCTTAGAACGAAGCGGGGGGCTCCCCCTCCAGCACCACGAAGGCCAGGGCAAGGCCCCCATCGTGGGTCACGGTGCCGTGCAGGCGCTGGACCCCCTATCCACAGGCTTCGGGAAGGGGAGAGGTCTTGCGGATCGGCAGATACAACAAAGCCCCGGAGGTCCGGGGCTCTTGGGGAATGTTTACATACATCACACAGCTTGGCTAACGCGAATAATAGCCCCCGTCCATAGCTACAAAATCATAAAAATAAACACGATTAACCTGAAATGATATCAAAACAGATTTTGAAAGTTTGAAATCCGAAGGCAATCCAGATTGTGGATACACTTTACCATTATAAACAACAACTATCTCAGGCTTACCGGAATCGAGACCTTCCCAAAATTGCTTGTCGGCAAGCAACAATCTATTTTTTTTAGAATTAAGGTCAACATATACATCATCTACAATCGTGCCAACACCACCCTTTCGCCAAAACTCATTATCAGGAAATGACATCTTTTTCCCCTTCTCATTATTTGTTACCCGACCCGTCCCATTACCACAAGCACACATGAGTGGTGATATCGCAATCATGCCTGACAGTAAAATACGGGAAAACAATGATCTATGCTTTGTCATATAAACTCCTGTGATGCCACGATCAGAAATCGTCGGCAGTTCTGACATGAGGTGGCCCAAACATTTGAGTCATTTGTCTACTTAAATGATATGGATTAGCCACACTACCAGACCAAACCGTTTTATTGACAACACCCAAAAATCTAGCATCCGGAACCCTGATAACGACTGGACCTACTCCGCTTGGGAGATTTACACCGATACGCTGCGCCACATTAAGAGCGAGTCCTGTGCATTGAATATCTTTTGTATAATTTGGCGGACTCGACCTTAAAGATGCATTTATTTGTATTGCCTGTTTTGCTTGTGCATCTGAAATATTTGTTTCCCAAGTGCTAATGGTTCCGCTTACTGGATATTTTGCTGTCCCAGCGGTCTGCCCATTTTGGAAGGCGGTGAACTCTTCTGCGGTTCGGATCCTCCCCGCAGGGCCAAAGCTCATCAACGAGACGATCTTCCCATCAGGATCGCGGACGTACTCGAATGTATGCCCTGGATCACCACCACCGATTGGGCTAGCGTTTAAGACCCCATTAGACACTGCGCTATCAGTTGGTACTTCTATTCCAATGCCAAATCGATAGGACTTCTGTTCTGATTGCGACAACGCAGCACCCCGATGCGGTCGGCCCCCGCATGGGGCATAACACCTTGTGCCGTAAGGCATTTCAAAGAGCGTGGGTCTAGTGTAGCCCCTGAGACCCCCTGACGCGACTTTTCCCGCGCAAAGCGCGGGCAGCTATAGCAGCTAAATAGAACAGCGAGCGCTGCCCCTAATGCCCGTTGCCGTTGCCGTTGGAAGGCTTCCCGCCAACCAAGTAGATAGCCGCGAGGCTTACAACTGTGCCGGTGATGATGGTTGCACCAGACGCCGGATGTCCCAGAAAGCCCATCCACCCGCCCACCAGAGCAAAAACCAGAGCAAGGCCAGCGGCAAACCACTGGCCACGGTGCTTTAGACCGCGTTCACCCTTGAGCACATCGTCCTGTTGGCGCATGGCTTCCCGCTCCATTTCCCGCTGATGCTGGGCCGCGCTCTCTGCCATTCGCACAATGCGATCTGGAAACGATGGGTCAATGGCTCCAAATGCCTGGAGGGCGTGGGGGGGCGGCAATGGCCCCTGCCACTGTTGCGCTGCAATTTGAGCCACCGGGGTGGCTGTAGCAATCGGTCGGTTCTGTGTAGCGGGGGTCGACGTTCGGCGATTGACCTTCTTCGCCATTAGCGAGAGCCCTTGACGCGTGCCTCAGAGGCCACGACACCCATGGCCACCTTCCAGGCATCCCGCACAGACTGTCCAGCAGGCCGGGCATGGAAAACCATGACCTGAGGCCGCCTTCCCGTCCCCCCCAGATCCAAAACACTACCCATGCCTTGCAGCAACGCACGACGTTGGGGCTGATCAAGCCAGCGCTTCAGAAGCTCTGTCATGTTGCCTCCAGTCTCTTAGTGTATCGGATAGCTGATCCCATCCTATGATCGGATGCATTATAGATGCCATAAGTTTCCTCATTCCAGGTCATCCTCCTCC
>MWBB01000146.1 GCA_002068835.1 Acidobacteria bacterium ADurb.Bin340
GCTGCGCCCTCCGCCTTGCCTCCAACCCCTTTTCTCTCAACGCGGCTCCCTCCGCTTACGTGGACACGCTCCTAGCCGGGGGGCGCCCCAGATTCAAGGCTCCGAATCCCCCCGCCTCGGGTCTAGACTCCCTCCATGACCCTGCCCCCGCCCCCCGTTCCGCCCACCGAACCCCGGGAACCCTGGCAGGAAGAATCTCGCCCCGCCCTGCGGGACCAGGCCCGCTGGATGACCGAGCCCTATGTGCGGGATCCCTACTGGCCAGATCCGTACGCGGGGTAGCCCTCAGGGCGTCGAAGGCCGCCTCAGACGCCGCAGAGCCTCAGGGAGCCCCGCATCCGCAGCCCGCTTCATCCAGAGTTCGGCTTTGGAAGGATCCCGCGGCACCAGTCGCCCCTGGGTGTGCAGCTCCGCCAGGTAGAACATCGCCTCGGGCCAGCCCTTTTCTGCGGAGGCCTGAATGTAGGAACGGGCCCGCGGGCCATCCCGGCGCACCCCCCGGCCCAGATCGTAGGCAATACCGAGCTGGAGCGCCGCAGCGGCAATGCCATCCGCCCATGCCTTTTCCAGCAGGCCCACCACCTCCTTGGCCGCCTTGGCGTCATCCTTGAGGATCAGCTTGAGCGCCTGGGCATAGGCCGGATGGCGCCGCGCCTCCTCGGCCAGGACCGCATGGAAGGGGACCGGACCTGGCAGGTCGAATCGCAAGCTTTCAAGGATTCCGGGCTGGAACCGGAAGACCTCAGCCCGAGATGAATCCAGGCCGTTGGCCTTCTCGAGGAATTGCTTCGCCTCCTCCCGTCGTCCTTGCTTCCATGCAAGGTGGGCCAAAACCAGCCAGGCCCCGAAATGACCCTTTTCGCCCAGTTCCAGAAGGATGGCCCGGCCTTGCGGTTCCTCCCGGGGCAGAGGGCCGAACACCAGGCTGGTGCCCAGGAGGAAGCGCGCCTCATCATTCCCCTGGGCCCCGGCGGCCTCGATCCAGCGTCGCCCTTCAACCCCGCTCACGGACCCGGCCTCGCCGCGCAGCAGCATGCAGCCCAAGGCCATCTGGGAACTCACATCCCCCTGCTCAGCCGACCGGCGGAACCATTCGACCGCCTTCCCGGGATCCCGCGGCACGTGGATCCCTTGTCGGAACATGAAGCCCAGGTTTCCCTGGCCCCGAGCCCAACCCTGCTCTGCGGAGGTCTGGAAGAGCCCGTAGGCCACCTCCGGATCCAGCTTCACCCCTGTCCCCGTCAGGAACATCCACCCCAGGCGACACTGGGCATCCGGATTCCCCTGGCTTGCGGCCATTCCATAGAGCTTGGCGGCAGCGGGGAGATCCCTCTCACCGCCCAGACCGTATTCGAGCATCTTCCCAAGTTCGGTTCGGGCGTAGGCGTTGCCATGGTCGGCGGACCGACGGAACCATTCGCGGGCCTCCGGCAAGTTCGTGCGCCCGGGCAAGCCCCCGTTGTAGGCCCACCCCAACCAGGCTTGGCAGGTTGGATCCCCCAGGGTCCCGCCGCGGGCCCAGGCGCCCAGAGCCTGCTCGGCATCCCGGGGAACGCCTCGGCCTTCCGCATGGATCTGCCCCAGGTGCGCGTAGGCGGGCAGGTAGCCCGTTGCCGCAGCCTCCCCCAGAAGCTGAAGGCCCTCAGCCACAGCCCGGGGATCCGCGGAAGGTTCCACCAAGGCCAAGCCCTTCCGGCAACGTTCCTCCGGCTGCAGGGGCACCACGCCGATGCCCAGGGCGGGCGGCGGGTCATCGGCCCTCAGGCAGCCTGGGCCCGACAGCCCGATCAGCAGGCATGCAATGCGAACAAGCATGGGGATCACCGTGGCCCCAGTTTATCGAAGCACCTCACCCCTTCCGCATCCCCACCAGCAGCCAGTAGAGGAGCGGCACGGCGGCGCCTGCGGCCACGAACCACTTGCCGCGGCCCAGGAAGCCGTTGCGGCCCCGGAGCACCAGGAGGCCGGAGAGGGCCAGGAAGGCGAGGACCACGGCGTAGGCATCCGCGATCCAGGTCCACAGGCCCTTGGGGGCGTTCAGGTGCAGGCGGTTGAAGGCGTAGAGCACGGGACGGGGCGCCAGGCCCTCCACCACCGTGCGGCCCGAGGGCAGGTCCACCTTGGCGCTGCGCCCACCCGGGTAGAGCAGGTGCAGGCTCTCGGCGTTGGGCTGGTGGGAAGCCTGGGGGGCGGGCAGCCCCAGCCGCACCTGGGCCAGGGCCACCAGTTCCGCCTCCGCCAGGGCCGGATCGAAGGGCGCCACCTGTCGCACCTCCACCTGCTTGCGGTAGGTGGGGTTCCAATCCGCCATGTGGTTCACGGCCAGGCCGCTGATGGCGTAGACCAGGGTGAGGCCCACGGCCAGGTAGCCCAGGTCCCGGTGAAGCAGGGCGTTCCAGTGCCGCCAGGTGCGGCGGCGGGGGGCTTCCGGATCCATGTCCCGCTCAGTTCCGGGCTTCGGCGCCCATGCCGTCCAGGCGCACGATCACCAGGGGGCCCTTGATGTGCTCGGGATCGAAGGTGGGATCCAGGGCCTTGGCCTCGACGGGGCACATGGCCTTGAGGTCCTCCACCGAGTAGGTGCGCACGAAGACGGTGCCTTCGGCCACCACCTCGCGGCCCTTGAGACTCACGGGGAACACGATCACGCCGTCATCCACCTTCACCATCAGGCTCTGGTAGCGCTGGTCGCCCTTCACCACCAGGTAGCAGCCCCGCTCGGCGCACACATCGGTGGCGATGCCGCGGATGCGCACCCGCTTGCCCTTGAAGGCTTCGGGCTTGGCGAGGATGTCGGAGACCTTGGTCTCGGTCTTCAGGGTGAGGGGCTTGCCGAACGTCTGGACGCCCGCCGCCTGCACCAGGGCGGGCACGGCCAGCAAGGCGAGGATGGTACCGACTGCGCGCATGAAACCTCCAGGGAACCGGCCCCAGGGCCGGAAACCCCAGGCTAGCGGAATCCCCTGGATTGCTTTTCCCAAGCAGACCAGGGGCAGATGGAGGCCCCTGGATGACAGAATCGCCCGCCGGTGGAAGGGGAGCCCCTCACTGCACCGCCTGGCCGGCATTGAAGAGCGGCATGTAGACCGCCATGAGCAGGCCCAGCACCATCACGCCCATGAAGAGGATCAGCACGGGTCCGATGAGGCTCGTCACCGCCGCCGTGGCCTTCTCCACCTCCTGGTCGAAGAAGTCGGCCACATGCTCCAGCATCTCCGGCAGGGCGCTGGACTGCTCGCCCACCCGGGTCATTTCGATGGCCAGGGGATCCAGCACCTTCGACTGTTCCAGGGCCAGGTACAGGCTCGATCCCGCCCGCACGGATTCGATCACGGCCATCAGACGGTTGCGCATCCGGGCGCTGGCTGTGGTGCGCTGGATGACCTCCAGGGCCTGGAGCACCGGCAGGCCGCCCCCCAGGAGCACCGCCAGGGTGCGGGCGAAAACGCTGCTGTGGAACATGCGGTAGAGCTTGCCGAAGCGCGGAATGCCCAGCAGGATGCGTTCCCAGGTCTGGCGCCCCTGCTCCGTGGTGAAGAGCCAGCGGGCCACCACCGCGAGGACCACCAGCAGAAGCCCCTGCAGCCAGAGGGTTTCCCGGAAGAAGGTGCCGAGGCTCAGGAGCACCCGCGTGGCGGTGGGCATGTCCACGCTGCCGTCCTTGTAGATGTCGTTGAAGCGGGGCAGCACCACATTGAAGACCACCGCCAGGGCCGCGACGATCACCACCACCAGGAAGCTGGGGTAGGCCAGGGCCTCCATGATCCGACGGCGGCTCTTCTGGGCGAACTGCTGGAAGGACAGCCAGCGGGCGATCACTTCCGACATGCTGCCGCTGCGTTCGCCCGCCACGATGTTGGCGCGGTAGACCGCCGGGAAGGCGCCCACCTGTTCCAGCGCTTCGGAAAAGGCCATGCCCTCCCGCAGCAGGTCTACCACCTGCTCCAGCGCCCGCCGCAGGTCCGCATCCTTGCCGTGGCCCTGGAGCAGCTCCAGGCACTGCAGCAGGGGAATGCCCGCCTTCAGCAGGGCCAGCAGCTCCTGATTGAAGAGGATGAGGGTTTCCGCCGACAGGGTCTTGCCCCGGCGCAGGGCGCCCGCGGCCCGCTTGATTTCCAGCGGGAAGCTCTGCTCGGCACGGATGCGCGCGCGGACTTCCTCTTCGGAAGCCGCATCCAGATCCCGGAACAGGACCTCCCCCGTGGCCGTCATCAGCTTGACCGTGAAGCGCATGGCTTCGAGCATAGCCAAGTCCTTCCGCGGAGTGCCCTTGAAAGCAGCCATCTGCCTCCTTGCCGCCGCGCCGGTCCTGGCGGCCGCGCCTCCCCTCCAGGTGGCCCGCCCCCATCCGGCGGATCTGGACCTGCGCGGATCGGCCCAGGCGGGCCTGGTTCCTGGGGATCCCAGGGATCCCGCCCAGCAGGAGGCTTCGCGGCAGGCATGGGCGCCCTGGATGGAGGCCCTGGCCCACGCCCCTTCCGTGCGCCTCCTGCTTCCCGAGGGCCCGGAGCGCCTGCCCCTGCTGCTGGCCGCCAGCCAAGCCCTGCGGGCCGCGCGGCCTGATCGCGCCCTCTACGTGGCCTTCCAGCCCGGCGCCCAGCCCCTGTGGGATGAAGCCGCCTGGGGCGCCGTGGACGGAGGCGCCCTGATGCCGGAGGATCTGGGCGCCCAGCCCGAAGGCTGGCGAACCCGTTTGGCCGAAGCCCAGGCCCAGTTCCCGGGCCGTCCGTGGTTCCTGTGGCTCGACCGCGATCCCGGCGCCCTGCTGGGGGTGCTCCTGGGAGATGGCGGCCGGGCCGTGGTTCCCCTGGGCGGCGCCGCCAGCCGTCTGGCCGCGGTGCTGCCCGCGGGCGCCGAGGAGGTGGAAGGCGGTTTCGGGGATCTCACCCTCGGCACACCCGGCGGACGCCGCCGCTGGCGCTTCGAGGAAGGCGACTGGCGCCCGGCGGACCTGCCGAAGGAACGCAACGAGGTTCGGGTCGAAGCCCAGGCGGCCTACGATGTGGGCGCACTGCTGGCGAAGATGCGCGCCGCCCAGCTGCGGGACCGCACGGCCCTGCGCACGGTGGAGGCGAAGCTGACCGTGGACCTGCACCTGCAGGCGGCCCAGGGCACCGGCGCGGACCTGGGCTTCACCTTCCAGAGCTTCGAGGCCGCAGGCGAGACGGAGGAACTCCTCCAGCAGGAGGTGCGCTTCAACGGCGTGAAGGCCAAGCTCACGGGCGAGGTGCAGCTGCCCATCGTGGAGGCCCGCACCAGCATGGCGGCGCCCGTGGCCCTGTCGCTGACGGAGCGTTTCCGCTACCGGGATGGCGGTCCCGGCGAGGGGCCCGGAACCCGGATCCTGCGCTTCGAACCCGTGGACGGCGACCCCGCCCTGCCCTCTGGAAGCCTTGAAGTGGATGAAGCCACGGGACGCATCCGGACGGAGCGCAGCCAGCGCAGCGAGCTCCCGGGCATGGTGAAGTCGGAGCAGCGCATCCTCCGGTACGGCGAGCCCGCGCCGGGCCACTGGCGGGTGGTGGAGGCCACCACCTTCGAGCGTTGGGTCACCTCCGGCGGCGTGTCCCAGGTGCAGCGGCGCCTCGCCTACGACGGCTTCCGCGTGAACGATGCGGACTTCGAGGTGCGGCGCGGTGAGACCCGCGCCTCGAAGGCCACCATGCTCAAGCAGACCGTGGACGGTCTTCGCTACTTCACCCGGCAGGGCGATGGCAGCCGCGCCGTGGAAACCAGGCCCCGGGCTTCGGGCCGCGCCCTGGGCGGCGTGCTGCTGGTGGATCCGGGCCTGGACCTGCCGGTGATGCCCCTGGGCGGACTGGCCTACTTCAACTTCAACGCCTTCGACAAGGGCATCCAGGTGAACGCCCTCACGGCGGTGCTGTTCAACCAGGCCACCCTGGCCATCCCCAATGTGGGCGCAGGTTTCGACCTG
>MWBB01000147.1 GCA_002068835.1 Acidobacteria bacterium ADurb.Bin340
CCGGCTTCCTCTTTGAGCCGAAGCGAGCCTTGATGTCCGACGCAGCAACCCAGACCCCGGAAACCAACAGCACCTACACCGCCGACAACATCACCGTGCTGCGGGACCTCGAAGCGGTCCGGAAACGGCCCGGCATGTACATCGGCGACACCGATGACGGCAGCGGCCTGCACCACATGGTCTACGAGGTGGTGGACAATGCCATCGACGAGGCCCTCGCCGGTTACTGCACCCGGGTGGATGTGATCCTCCATGACGACGGCAGCTGCTCCGTGGAGGACAACGGGCGAGGCATCCCCACCGACCTCCACAAGGAGGAGAAGCGCTCCGCGGCGGAAGTGATCATGACGGTCCTGCACGCCGGCGGGAAGTTCGACGACAACTCCTACAAGATCTCCGGCGGCCTCCACGGGGTAGGCGTCTCCTGCGTGAACGCCCTTTCCGAAAAGCTCTGGCTGACCATTTGGCGGGAAGGCAGGGAGCACCAGATGACCTTCACCCGGGGCAGCGCCGATGCGCCCTTGGCGGAGGTCGGGCCCACCACCCGGCGGGGGACGCGGGTGCGCTTCAAGCCGGATCTCGAAATCTTCACCGGGAAGATCGACTTCAGCTTCGAAGTGCTCACCCAGCGCCTGCGGGAGCTGAGCTACCTGAACAAGGGTGTGCATATCCGCATCACGGATGAGCGCACGGGGGAAAGCCACGATTTCCTGAACGCCGGCGGCATCGATGCCTTCGTGGAACACCTCAACCGCACCAAGAACGCCCTCCACAAGCCCCCGATCCACATCGAGGACACCAAGGCTGGGGTGACGGTGGAAGTGGCCTTGCAGTGGAACGACACGTACCAGGAAACCCTCTTCTGCTTCACCAACAACATCCGCAACCGCGACGGGGGCACGCACCTGGAAGGCTTCCGGGCCGCCATGACCCGCGTGATCAACACCTATGCCGAAAAGAACAACCTCCTGAAATCCAGCAAGGTCACCCTGTCCGGCGAGGACGTGCGGGAAGGGCTCACGGCGGTCATCTCGGCCAAGGTTCCGGATCCCAAGTTCAGCAGCCAGACCAAGGACCGCCTGGTGTCCAGCGAGGTGAAGGGCATCGTCCAGACCGTGGTCTACGACAAGCTCAACACCTTCTTCGAAGAGAACCCCCGGGAAGCCAAGATCATCCTGGAAAAGGCCATCGAGGCGGCCCGGGCCCGAGAGGCGGCCCGCAAGGCCCGGGAACTCACTAGGCGCAAGGGCGCCCTGGATGGCGGCGGGCTGCCGGGCAAGCTGGCGGACTGCCAGGAGCGGGATCCGGCCCTGAGCGAGATCTTCTTTGTCGAGGGGGATTCGGCCGGGGGATCCGCCAAGCAGGGCCGGGACCGGAAAAACCAGGCCATCCTGCCGCTCCGGGGAAAAGTCCTCAACGTCGAGAAGGCCCGGTTCGACAAGATGCTCCAAAACGAGGAGCTGAAGGTCATTATCACGGCCCTGGGCACGGGCATCGGGCAGGAGGATTTCAAGGTCGAGAACCTGCGCTACCACAAGATCATCCTCATGACCGACGCCGATGTGGACGGCAGCCACATCCGCACGCTCTTCCTCACCTTCTTCTACCGCCAGATGACCGAACTGCTGCTCCGGGGACACATCTACATCGCCCAGCCGCCGCTGTACAAGGTGAAGAAGGGCAAGACGGAGACCTACCTGAAGGATGAGCGGGCCCTGGAGGAGTTCCTGTTCCAGAAGGCGCTGGATGGATGGACCCTGACCCTGCCCGACGGCACGGAGCGCAAGGGGTCGCACCTGGTCCGGGACATGAAGAAGTGGGGTGAACTGAACCACCTCTACGCCAAGCTGGACCGCCGCGGCTACGCCCAGGGTCTGGTGGACGCCCTGCTGGGGCAGGGGCTGCTTTCCGATGGCCGCTTCGCCCACCCGGAGAGCCTCGAGGTCCTGGCGGAAGCCCTGCGGACCCAGGGACTGGGCCAGTGCGTGGTGGATTCCACCGAGGCGATCGAAGCCCAGGAGGGCCAGGCCGAGGTTCCGGCGGTTCATCGCCTGCGGCTCACCCGCATGCACCTTTCCCGGCCCATCACCCTCTGGATCGACGATCAGGTGGCCCATTGGGGCGAGTTCCGCCGCATCACGGCCCTGCACCAGGACCTCGCGGCCTTCCGGGGCGGCACCCTGAAGCTGCGGCGCACGGGCGCTCCGGCCACCGCCGCAGAGGATGAAGAGTCCACGGCCCCCAAGGGCAAGGAGATGGCCTTCGAGACGCCGGAAGCCCTGCTGGCCTCCATCCTGGAGGAGGGCAAGAAAGGGCTGGCCGTCCAGCGCTACAAGGGACTGGGCGAGATGAACCCCGAGCAGCTCTGGGAGACCACCATGGATCCCGAGCGGCGCACCCTCCTGAGGGTGCAGGTGGATGACGCGGTAGAGGCCGACGAGATCTTCACGATCCTCATGGGCGATGCCGTGGAACCCCGCCGCCGGTTCATCGAAACCAACGCCCTGCTGGCTGAAAATATTGATGTTTAAGAATTTGCACCACGGAGACACGAAGAACACGGAGTAAGAGCGAAGGTTCCTCCCCCTGCTTTTCTCAGTGTCCTCCGTGTCTCCGTGGTGAATCGCTTTCCCGGAGTTCCACGTGGAACAACAGACCCCCAAGCCCCAGCGCATTGAACCCATCGAGATCGAGCGGGAGATGCGGAAGTCCTACCTGGACTACGCCATGTCCGTGATCGTGGGCCGGGCCCTTCCCGATGTCCGGGACGGCCTGAAGCCCGTGCACCGCCGCGTGCTCTTTGCCATGAAGGAGCTGGGGAACGACTGGAACCGGCCCTACAAGAAGTCCGCCCGCACCGTGGGCGATGTGATGGGTAAGTACCACCCCCACGGCGACCAGGCCATCTACGACACCCTGGTGCGCATGGCCCAGCCCTTTTCCATGAGGCACGTGCTGGTGGACGGGCAGGGCAACTTCGGATCCATCGACGGCGACAGCGCCGCGGCCATGCGCTACACCGAGGCCCGGCTCTCGCGGCTGGGCTCCGAGATGATGGAGGACATCGACCAGGACACGGTCGATTTCGGGCCCAACTACGACGACAGCATGGAGGAACCGCTGGTCCTGCCGACCCGGTTCCCCAACCTGCTGGTGAACGGCTCCCAGGGCATCGCCGTGGGCATGGCCACCTCCATCCCGCCCCATAACCTGCGGGAGTGCTGCCAGGCCCTCATCCATCTGGCGGACCACCCGGAGGCCGATCTCGCGGCCCTGATGCAGTTCATCCAGGGGCCGGATTTCCCGGGCGGCGGCCTGATGCTGGGCACCGAAGGGGTGCTGGATGCCTACCGCACGGGTCGGGGCCGCTGCGTGGTGCGCGCCAAGTCCCATGTGGAACATGTGCGCATCAAGAACAAGGGCGAAGTGGAGCAGTTGGTCTTCACGGAACTGCCCTACCAGGTGAACAAGGCGAACCTCATCGAGAAGATCGCCGATCTGGTCTCCGAGAAGCGCATTGACGGCATCGCGGATCTGCGGGACGAGTCCGATCGTGACGGCATCCGCATGGTGGTGGAGCTGAAGAAGAACGAGCCCAGCGACATCGTGCTGAACCAGCTCTACCAGCAGACCCAGCTCCAGAACAGCTTCCCCATCACGATGCTCACCATCGTGAACGGCCAGCCCCGCATCTGCACCCTGCGGGAGGTGCTGCAGGAATTCCTCGGTTTCCGCCGCGAGGTGGTGACCCGGCGCACCCTCTTCCAGCTCCGCAAGGCCGAGGATCGCCACCACATCCTGCTGGGCCTCAAGATCGCCCTGGACCACCTGGATGCGGTCATCAAGCTGATCCGGGCCGCCAAGTCTCCCGAGGAGGCCAAGCAGGGCCTCATGGAAGGCCGCTTCGCCACAGCCGCCGCCCTCAAGAAGGATCCCACCCTCTGCCTGTCGGACCGGCAGGCCCAGGCCATCCTCGACATGCGCCTCCAGCGCCTCACGGGCCTGGAGCGGGAGAAGATCCTCGACGAACTGGCCGAGGTGGAGCGCACCATCGCCCACCTCAAGGCCATCCTGGCCGATGACACGCTGCTCATGGCCGTCATCAAGGAGGAACTGCAGGCGGTGGCCGACCAGTTCGGCAACGACCGGCGCACCGAGATCGTGGGCTTCACGGGCCAGATCCGCATGGAGGATGTGGTCCCGGACGATCCGATGGTGGTGACCCTCAGCAAGGCCGGCTACATCAAGCGCACGGAGCTCTCCGCCTACCGGCGCCAGAAGCGCGGCGGCAAGGGCAAGCTGGGCATGAAGACGAAGGATGAGGATTTCGTTGAACAGCTCTTCCTCACCAAGGCCCACGACACCCTCATGGTCTTCACGGACCGGGGCTACGTGTACGCCATCAAGGTCTACGACATCCCCGAGAGCAGCGCCAACGCCCGGGGCAAGCACATCAAGAACCTCATCAGCCTCAAGGATGACGAGAAGGTGGTCACCCTCATGGCCCTGCGGGACTTCCCGGAGGAGCACCACCTGGTCTTCGCCACCAGCGACGGCACGGTGAAGAAGACCAGCCTGGCCGCCTACGCCAACATCCGCAGCAACGGCCTCATCGCCCTGAACATCGACGAGGGCAACAGCCTGGTGAGCGTGCGGGTCTCCAACGGCCAGCAGCAGATCGTGCTCATCAGCGCCCAGGGCAAGGCCATCCGCTTCCCCGAAGAGGATGTGCGGGCCATGGGCCGCGTGGCCACGGGCGTCCGAGGCATGCGGCTGGGCACCGGCGATCGCATCGTGGACATGGAAGTGATGGACCCGCTGCCGGACCTGCCGGAAGGCGTGGAGGCCGATGAAAGCACCGCCGAGCACGGCATGCTCCTCACGGTCACGGAAAAGGGCTACGGCAAGCGCAGCCTGCTCCAGGACTACCGGCTCCAGGGCCGGGGCGGCTCCGGCGTCATCAACATCCGGGCCGGGGTCCGCAACGGCCTCGTGGTGGGCAGCGTCCTGGTGAAGCCGGGCGAAGGCTGCCTCCTCATCAGTCAGGAGGGCATGGTCATCCGCTTTGCCATCGACGAGGTGCGCAAGACGGGCCGGGCCGCCCAGGGGGTGCGTCTCCTGAACCTGGCTTCGGACCAGGACCGCGTGGTGGGGCTGGCCATGATCGATGCCTCTGCCCAGGCCCTGGACGAAGAGGATGACCTGGATCTGGTGGCCGATGCCGAAGCCGCCCAACCGGTGGATGAAACCGGCGAGGCCCGGCCCCTGAACCTGGACTGAGCTGGTGGAACGTCCTGCGGATACCTATTCGATTCGGACCCGCACCGGGCAGACCCTGACGGGGATGACCCTGGAAAGCCTCCGGATCGGCCGGGACCAGGGGATGTTCCGGAACGAGGACCATGTGATGCCCGAGGGCTCCGCCCGGGTGTGGTCCACCCTGGGGCGGGTGCTGGAGGGCTTTGTGGCGGCGCCCCCGGTGCCGGATCTGCCGGAGGTGTCCACGGGCATCGCCCTGGATTTGGAGGCCGCTCCGGCGCCTCCACCGCGCCCCGTGGCACCCCGTCCGGCCCTGCCCTTGCCCCGGGTCGATGCCTTCACGGCTGGGCCCGCCTTCGAGGAGGAAGGTCCTGAGCGCCATCGCCTTCGGCTGGCCGGGGCCTTCCTGCTGCTCTCCGGCATCCTCGGGATGGTGGGGTATGCCTTCGGGGCGAACAAGATCGGTCAGGTCATCACGATGGTGGTGAACACGGGCCTGGGCATCGCCCTCCTGATGAACCGCGAGGAGGTGCGAAAGTGGGCCGCCGGGTGGGTGGTGGCCGGCTGGGCCCTCACCACCTTCATGGGCATCGTGGCCGCCGGCTGCTTCGGGCTGGTGCTGGTGGGTTTCTTCACGGGCCTCTACTACGGCGGGC
>MWBB01000148.1 GCA_002068835.1 Acidobacteria bacterium ADurb.Bin340
GGTGGGGGCGGCAGGGGGCCGGTGTTGAGCTGGAGGGTCTGGTCGGGAAGGGGGCCTGTGGAGAGGGCTTCCGCGATGCCAAGGGGATCGATCCGAACGGTTCCCTCCACCGATGGAACCGGTGGCAGGCCCACGGGAAGGCGCTGGGTCTCCAGGCCCGGTACGGGCGTCAGATCGGAAGGATCAATGGGATCAAGAGGGGTTGGATCGGTCATGGCGCTTCCTGGGGTGGTTCCAGGATAGTCCCTGGGAGGGGCCTGGGCGATGTCCGCGCTGCGGCGCGCCATGTGCCAAGCCGCGGCACCAGGCCCAGGAATTGAAGGGGCGCGATGAGGAGGAATCCGCGAGCGTGGCGCAGGGTGCTGGAACCTCCCAGCACGAGGTAGAGGAGGCCCAGGAGGGCGGTTCCTGCGCAGAGGCCTGCGGCGAGGAGCAGTTCGCCCCGCAGGCGGCCTGGGCGCAGAGGCTCTGGGGTGGTGGAAAAGGTGCCGCGGAGGGCCCGGAAGCGCAGCACCAGGAGCACCGAGCCCAGCAGGGTGAGCCCCGTGAAGGCGTAGCCGATCTGCTGAAGGACTTCGCCCTGGATCATCGGGAGCGGTGCCTTCAACCAGGCCAGCAGGGCCACCTGGAGCAGCAGGGGCCAGGCCACGGCCACGGCCAGTCCGGTGCCGTAGCCTTGCCAGAAGGCGCGTCGGAGGGAAGCTTCACCCACGGTTCGCGCCTCCCACGACGGTTCCAGCCACGGCTCGCCAGGTCGGCTCACCATGCACCAGGAAGGGGTAGGCCACGGCGGGCACCAGGAGCATCGCCAGGGTGAGGGGCGCCGTTCCGGGGCCTTCCGCAAAGCCCATGACCAGACCGTAGACCGCCACGGCCTCCAGCAGGGCGCAGGCGATGACATGGCCGTTCAGGAGGCGCTGGAGGGCGCGGCTCAGATCCGTCTGACGCCGGGCCTGGGCCGCGAAGCCTCGGGCCACGAAGGGTACTGCGGCCAGTTCCGCCGTGGCCAGGGCCAGCAGCGTGAGCACCACGGGGCGGTCCAGGGGAAGGGGGTAGGCGCCCTCCAGGGCCTCTTTCAAAAGGGCTCCATCCCCGTTGAAGGCTGCCAGGAACCATACGACGACATAGGGGATGATCGTTCCGTAGCAGAGGGCCAGTCCCAGGAGACGGGCCCGCCGGAAGGCTTCCGCGAACCGGGTTTCATCGACAGGATCCTGAAAGGGCATGGGGCCTTCCTCACGCGGCCTGGATGCGGATCTCGCCGAAGGCATCCGTCTGGATCAGCCGAATGCGTCCCGTCCGGACCAGTTCCAGGAGGGCCAGGAAGGTGAGCACCAGATCATCGCGGGTGGCGGCCTGGCGGAGCAGGCCTCCGAAAGCCACCCAGGCGCCGCTGCGGATCTCCTCCAGCACCTCGCTGATGCGCTGGTCGAGGGTCTTGGGCGGGGTGCGCACCTCCACGGGCGGCGGCGGGAGCAGGCGCTTGAGGGCCTCCCGGTAGGCGGCCAGCAGGTCGAAGAGGGTGGCCTGGATGGGCTCATCCTCCACCCGGGTGTGCTCGGTGAGATCCAGCCCCTTGGTGTACGTCACGCCCGCCCAGTCCGCCTCCCGCTGGGCCAGCTCGGTGGCCGCCTCCTTCACCCGCTGGTAGTCGAGCAGCTTCTGCACCAGCTCCTCGCGGGGATCCTCCCCGGTGCCATCCTCCGCCGGTGGCCGGGGCAGGAGCATGCGGCTCTTGATCTGCAGCAGATGGGCGGCCATGGCCACGAATTCCGCAGCGATCTCCAGGTTCAGTTCCTCCATGAGCAGCAGGAAGTCCATGTACTGCTTGGTGACTTCCGCCACAGGCAGATCCAGGATCTCCAGCTTGTGCTCCCGGATGAGGTGCAGCAGCAGGTCCAGGGGGCCTTCGAAGGCATCCAGGCGCAGGCTCATTTCCTTGAATCGCGTCTCGAAGCCCTGGGGGGCCTCGAAGATGGGTGCGGGCGGCGGCGCCGGATCCTGCATGGGAAGGTCGGACATGAGCTCCATTGTAGTCCTGTGGTTTTCTGACTGTTTTGGTAGGATTAGGGCATGGCGCGTCCACCTGTCCTCCCCGGCCCCCGTCCATCCTGGCTGAAGATCAAGGTGCCCGCGGCGGAGGTGACCGCCGAGGTGGAGCGCCTCATGCGCAGCAAGAAGCTGGTCACGGTCTGCGAGGAGGCCCGCTGCCCCAACCAGCACGAATGCTGGGGGGTCCACCGCACGGCCACCTTCATGCTGCTGGGGGAGATCTGCACCCGCCACTGCGGCTTCTGCAACATCGGCAAGGGCAAACCCGGAACGGTGGACCCGGACGAGCCCCAGCGGGTGGCCGAGGCGGTGGCGACCCTGGGCCTGAAGTTCGCGGTGGTCACCAGCGTGAACCGGGATGACCTGCCCGATGGCGGCGCGGACCATTTCGCCCAGACCATCCGGTGGATCCGCACCCTGACGCCGGGCTGCGGCGTGGAGGTTCTGATCCCCGATTTCCAGGGCCGCGAGGCGGACCTGCTCAGGGTTCTGGAAGCCCGCCCGGATGTCCTGAACCACAACGTGGAGACCATCGCGCGGCTCTACAAGCGGGTGCGGCCCGACGCCAACTACCAGCAGAGCCTCGACCTTCTGGCCCGGGCCGCGGCCTGGCGGGATGTCCACGCGCCGGACCTGCGCACCAAGAGCGGCATCATGGTGGGCCTGGGTGAAACCCCGGAAGAGGTGCTGGATCTGATGAAGGACTGGCGCGCCGCCCGGGTGGACATCGCCACCCTGGGCCAGTACCTGCCGCCGACAGACCGCCATCTGCCCTTGGCGCGCTTTGTGGAACCGGAGGAATTCGACCTGTACCGGCGCAAGGGCCAGGAGCTGGGCTTCCAGCGGGTGGAATCGGGTCCCCTGGTGCGGAGCAGCTACCACGCCCGGGAGAGCTTCGCCGGATCGAATCCCTGAAAGGCGAAGGGCCCCGAGTGGGGGCCCTTCGAGCGTTCGAGCTGAAAAGGCTACTTGGCGGGCTTCTTGTCCTCGGCCTTCTTGGGGGCCGGGCAGTCCTTCGCATCCTTCTTGCTCTTGTCGTGGGTGCAGGTCTTGCCCTTGGTGTCCTTGGTGCATTCGGTCTTGCAGGGCTCGGCCTTCTTGGTGTCCTTCTTGGCCTCTTCGGCAAAGCCGAGGGTGGACACGGCGGCGATGAGGGCGAGGGAGAACAGGGTCTTCATGGATCCTCCGGGCGGGGTCATCCCCGCGGAAGTCCTATGATGGGAGCGCTCCGGTTGAAAGCAAGTCTCAAGTATCTGTTGTAAGTCTCTTCCATGTGGGAAACCCGCCATGCGTCGACTCGCCGTGATCCATCACCTTGCTGATCAATGGGTTCCGGCCCTCCAGGCGGCGGAACCGCGCCTGGAGGTTCGGGGGTGGCACCCTCGCAGGGCGGACGACGCGGAGATCGCCTGGCTGGCGGAGGCCGAGGCCCTTTTCACGTGGCGTTTCCCGCCGGGCTTCCTGGCGCGGATGCCGCGTTTGCGCTGGATTCAGAACAGTGGCGCCGGCGTCGACCACCTGGTGGACCATCCGGAAATCCCTGAAAGCGTGTCGATCACCCGGGCGGATGGGAATTTCGGGGCCTGGATGGCGCGCTACGTGTGCGCCCACCTGCTGGCGGACGCGCAGCGGCTGGGAGGCTGCGCGGAGGCCCAGGCCGAAGCCCGGTGGAATCCCAAGCTTCAGCCCGAGGATCTGGGCGGAGCCCTGGCCCTGGTGGTGGGCTTCGGACGCATCGGGCGGCGCATCGGGGAGGCGCTGCGGGCCCTCGGGCTCACGGTGCGGGGCTTCGTTCGTACGCCTCGGGGGGATCCGCACGTTCCGCTGGAATGCTTGGCGGAGCTGCATCGCTGGCTTCCGGAAGCCCGGCTCCTGGTGCTCTGCGCGCCCTTGACGCCGGAGACTTGCGGACTGGTGGACGCGCGGCTGCTGGCCGGGGGCCACGACCGCCTGATGCTCGTGAATGTGGGGCGGGGTGCCCAGGTGGTGGTGCCGGACCTGCTGGCGGCGCTGGATGCGGGTCGCCTGGGCCGGGCGGTGCTGGATGTGTTCGAGGAGGAGCCGCTGCCTCCGGATTCGCCGCTCTGGCGCCATCCCCGGGTCACGGTGACGCCCCACCACAGCGGTCCCTCCACCCCCAAGGACCTGATCCCGGACATCCTGGAGAACCTGCGGGCCTATGCGGAAGGCCGCCCCATCACCGGGGCCGTGGACCGCCAGCGGGGGTATTGACATGCGTGTGGTGGTGCAGCGGGTGGCGTGGGCGAAGGTGTGGGCGGGGGACCAGGAGGCCGCCATCGGTCGGGGGATGCTGGTGCTGGCAGGGCTGGAAGTCGGGGATACCCCGGAGACCACGGACTGGGTGGCTCGGAAGCTGGTGGGGCTGCGGATCTTCGAGGATGCGGAAGGCCGCATGAACCTGGGACTGGCCGAAACCGGCGGCGAGATCCTTGCCGTATCCCAGTTCACCTTGGCGGGCAGCGTGGTCCGGGGCCGACGCCCCAGCTTCGACGGGGCCATGGCGCCTGAGGCCGCCCGGGCCCTGTTCGAAACTTTCCTCCAGCAGTTGAAGGCCCAGCATCCCCGGGTGGCCTGCGGCTTCTTCCAGGAGCACATGGCCGTCGAACTGCTGAACGACGGCCCCGTGACCTTTGTGCTGGAACGCTGACGGATCAGTCCCGGGAAGGCTCCCAGTCCAGGGGAACGTGGGAAGGCAGGCTGGTGACCACCTCCAGCTTTCCCGTGGCGATGAGCGGTGGCAGATCGTGGCCGGGATTGCGGGGGAGATCCTCGGCCCCCAGGCCTTCCTGGGGGAAGATGCCCACCCAGGCGTTGCGGCCGCCGCGCTTGGCGGCATAGAGGGCGTGATCCGCCACGTCCACCACCTGCTCCCAGGGCACGTGATCCGGGGGCATTTCCACCAGGGGGTAGAAGGCGAAGCCCACCGAGCAGGTGCGGTGGAGCACCTGCCCGTCCTCCAGGCGGAATTCGTGGGCTTCCACCAGGGAACGGATGCGCTCGGCCAGGACATTGCAGTCCTTCCGGCAGGCGTTGCGGGCCACCACGAGGAATTCCTCGCCGCCCCAGCGCACCACCGTGTCCGAATCCCGGGTGGCGCTGCGGAGGATCTCCGCCAGCTGCTGGAGAACGGCGTCGCCGGCCGGGTGGCCGTACTGGTCGTTCACCATCTTGAAATGGTCCACATCCACCATAAGGAAGACCAGGTCGATGTTGAGGCCGTTCCGTTCACACTTGCCCAGGCTGATGTTGCGGTGGGTGCGATTCACCTGGGCCACATCCTCGGGCATGCAGACCCCCAGGAACCGCCGGTTGCGCAGGCCCGTGAGAGGGTCTGTCAGGCTCTGGGTCCGCAGGGCCTCGTTGGCGGCCTGGAGTTCCCGGGTGCGCTCGGCCACCTGGGATTCCAGCAGGACCGTGCGGTGGTGGAGGCTCCGCAGGCGCAGCCAGAAGGCCAGGAAACCAAGTCCAGCAAGGGCCAGACCCGCAAGGGTTCTGAACCACCAGGTCTGCCACCAGGCGGGAGTGATCACGAAACCGAAACCGGCGGTGGATCCCCAGGGGCCGTCCCCGATGCGGCTTCGCACCTCGAACCGGTAGGTGCCCGGCGGCAGGGCCGGGATGCGCAGCTCCCGGGACCGGGTCGGACGCCAGTCGGGCTCCAGCCCCACCAGCCGGGTTTCGCTCTGGACGGCGGTCTCCCGCAGGAAGCTCAGCCCCGCGTAGCGCACCTCCAGGAGGTTCTCGCGATGGGACAGGCGGAGGTTCTCCGGCGGCAGGCCGTTCCAGGTCTGGTGCCCCAGCGTGG
>MWBB01000149.1 GCA_002068835.1 Acidobacteria bacterium ADurb.Bin340
CCCGCCGCGACTCTGCCCATGACGCCTCCCGCGCAACCGTCCGGCTACGCGGTCCAACCCTCCCGGGATTACTCTGGTGCCGGAGTTCCCATGGCCGTCTCACCCCGCTTCAAGGCCTTCGCCCTGGATCTGCTGGGGCAGGTGGTGCCCGTCACATGCCGTTCGATGTTCGGGGGGCTGACCTTCTTCCACGAAGGGCGCGCCTTCGCCCTGGCCGACGATGACCGTCTCTACCTGAAGGTTGATGACCACAATCGGGGCGCCTTCCAGGCCGCAGGTTCCCAACCGTTCCTGCCCTTCGGGGATCCGGAACGCCCCATGGCCTACCGGGAGGTGCCCGCCGAGGCCCTGGAGGATCCCGAAGCCCTGGTTCCGTGGGTGCAGGGAGCCCTGGCCGCCGCCGCCCGCAGCCCTGTCCGGAGAAGGAAGCAGTCATGAACCGTTTCCGGAAAGGGCCCCCGGCCCCCCTTCCCGCGGGCATGGCATCGCCCAGGAGACTCACCCTCCGATGAACCTCCTCCTGCTGACCTCCGAGGATCTGATCGCGCCGGATCGGGCCCGACTCACGGGCCGACGCCTGGAGCACGTGCGGGAGGTCCACCGGGCCGCCGTGGGGCAGTCCCTCCGGGTGGGCCTGCTGGGCGGCCTCCAGGGCACGGGACAGGTGACGCGCCTCGACTCCGAAGCACTCGAAGTGCATCTGTCCCTGGACACACCCCCTCCGCCCAAGCTGCCCTGGACCCTGATCCTGGCCCTGCCTCGCCCCAAGGTACTCAACCGCGTCATCGCCTCCGCCACCAGCCTGGGCGTGGCCCGCATCGTGCTGGCGAACGCCTGGCGGGTGGAGAAGGCCTACTGGAAGAGCCCGCGCATGGCCCCCGACAACCTGTTGCACCAGCGGATCCTGGGCCTGGAGCAGGCCCGGGACACGGTGCTGCCAGAGCTCTTCCTGGCGCGGCTCTTCCGCCCCTTCATGGAGGAGGAGCTCCCCCGCCTGGCACAGGACAGCCGCTGTCTACTGGCGCATCCTGGCGCCCCAGCGCCCTGCCCCCGAGCGCTGGAAGGTCCCCTGACCCTCGCCATCGGCCCCGAAGGCGGATGGATTCCCGCAGAGGTGGAGAGCCTCGCCGCCGCAGGCTTCGAACCCGTGGACCTGGGGCCCCGCATCCTGCGCACCGAAACGGCCCTGGCGAGCCTCGCGGGACGGCTGGCTCCCTGAAACGGCGTAGAATGGCCTTTCACCTGTCCTCCGGAGGAACCATGGACCGCAGCCAGAGCATCGCCCTGCTGAACCACGCCGTTGCCGACGAACTCCAGGCCGTGCATCAGTACATGTATTTCCATTTCCATCTCGATGACCAGGGCCTCGGCCCCATTTCCCTGCTGTTCAAGCGCATCGCCATCGAGGAGATGATGCACGTGGAGCGTCTGGCGGAGCGCATCCTCTTCCTCAAGGGCGAAGTGCAGATGGTGACCGCGGGCCCTGTGGAGACCCTCACGGATCCCATGGCGATGCTCAAGAAGGCCATGGCCATGGAAGCCTCCAGCCAGGACGACTACAACAAGGCCGCCCTGGCCTGCGGCGCCAACGCCGATGCCGTGACCAAGCAGATCTTCGAGGGCCTGGTGGTGGACGAGGAGCGCCACTTCGACCTCTTCGAGAAGGAGATGGAGAAGATCGAGCGCTTCGGCCCCAGCTACCTGGCGCTGCAGTCCTTCGGACAGGGCGAGGCCAAGGGAACGGCCGCCGAATAGCCCGTAACCGCGCGTGAAGAAGCTCAAGGACAAGGAGCTCTGCAAGCTCGTCAAGGACGACGCGCTTGCAGAGCTTTTCGAGGCGTACCGGAACCTGGTGGTGAACCCCACGCACCTCTGCATCAAGTGCGGGCGGGTGAGCAATGACAAGAAGCGGTTGTGCAAACCCGAGAAGCTGGACGACTGACTTCCCGACGGAGTCCGCCATGCGCCTTTTGATGCTTCTGTCCCTGCTGCTGGCCAGCCCCTGGGCGCACGGCCAGGCCCTTTCGCCCAAGGAGGCCCTGGGCAAGGCGATCTTCTTCGATACGCGCTATTCCGAACCCCAGGGCCAGTCCTGCGCCTCCTGCCACGATCCCCGCACCGGCTGGACCGCGCCGGAACCCCGCCTGGGGGGGCCCATGGAAGGAGCCATCCCGACCCGCTTCGGCAACCGCAAGCCGCCCACCGTGGCCTACGCGGGCTGGACACCCAAGCTGCACCGGGACGAGGAAGGCACCTATGCCGGCGGCCTGTTCTGGGATGGCCGGGCCACGGGCCACGCACGGGACCCCCTGGCGGAACAGGCCGAGGCCCCCTTCCTGAATCCCTTGGAGCAGAACCTGCCGAACCGGCGGGCCCTGGTGGCAAAGCTCCGCACAGCGCCCTATGCCGAGGCCTTCCGGAAGATCTGGAAGCTGGCTCCCGATGCCTGGGATCGCCAGTCGGATCACGTGTACCGCCGGGTCGCCGACAGCCTGGCCGCCTACCAGCGGTCCCGGGAAGTGAACCCCTTCGACAGCCGCTTCGATGCGTTCTACCGGGCAGCCCGCCGCAAGAAGCTGG
This sequence comes from Acidobacteria bacterium ADurb.Bin340, assembly GCA_002068835.1. Taxonomy (GTDB): domain Bacteria; phylum Acidobacteriota; class Holophagae; order Holophagales; family Holophagaceae; genus MWBB01. Next base: position 2,581 of record MWBB01000149.1, read on the forward strand.
ACATCCTCAGCATCCGGCCCGACAACCAGCGTCGCTTCGAAGGGCTCGGCCTCGAGCCCCAGGAACTCCGGGGCCTCGCCCTCTTCAACGACAAGGGCAAGTGCTCCGAATGCCACGTGCTCACGCCGGGCCCGGGCGGCACCCCGCCCCTGTTCACGGATTTCACCTACGACAACCTGGGCCTGCCCCGGAACCCCGAGAACCCCTTCTACCGTATGGCCTCGGCCCACAATCCTCTGGGCGAAGCCTGGGTGGATCCCGGGCTGGAGGCCACCCTTGCAGCCATTCCGGCCCATGCCCGCCACGCAGCCGCCAACCGCGGCAAGCACCGGGTCCCCACCCTGCGCAATGTGGACCAGCGGCCTGCTCCCGACTTCGTGAAGACTTTCGGCCACAACGGATTCTTCCGCAGCCTGGAGGATTTCGTCCGCTTCTACAACACCCGGGATCTGGGCGGTTTCCCGCCCCCGGAAGTGAAGGCCAACATGAACACCGAGGAACTGGGCAACCTGGGACTCACCCCCGAGGAGGAAGCCGCCCTGGTGGCGTTCATGAAAACCCTCAGCGACCGCCGCATCGCCCTTCCGCCTTCCCCCTGAACCGAGAGCGCCGGCGGAAAACCCCGCCGGCGCCTTCCAAGATCCGCCCCTCAGCCCAGCATGGAGCGCAGGAACCAGGCCTCCTTCTGGTGCACCTGCACGAAACCGGTCAGCAGGTCGGAGGTGCCGGGATCCCCTTCCCGGGCCGATAGGTCGATGCCTTCGTGCATCAGGTCGATGACCCGCTGCTCGTTCTCCAGGGCCTCCCGCACCATGGCGGCGGCATCGAGCGGCTTCGCGGGATCGCTGATGCGGGCCGCGGTGTGTTCGACGAGCTGCTGGGGCGACGTGACCGGAACGCTGCCCAGCTGGCGGATGCGCTCGCCCAGTTCGTCCACCATGGGCAGCACGGCCTGGTAGAGCTCCTCGAAGCGCAGGTGGTAGTCGCGGAAGTGCGGCCCCTCAACGGTCCAGTGGTAGCGCTTGGCGTTGAGCAGCAGCACCTGGGCGCTGGCCAGCTGGCGGTTGAGGTGGTCCACCACCACGGCCGAAGCCGGGGTTTGGGGGTGCAGGGCGGGGGCGGCGTTCGTCATGTCGGTCTCCTCCAGATTCGATCAGGGAAGGTCGAGGACGCTGGCAAGGCCGTGGATCGTGGCCGCGATGCGCACGGCATCGTGGACCTGCGCCTCGGTGATTCCGCCCTTCAGCAGGGCCTCTTCGTGGGAGCGCACGCAGGCTTCGCAGGCATTCACGGCGCTCACCGCGAGGCAGAACAGCTCGAAGTCGAGCTTGTCCGCGGCGGGCTTGGCGATGCGGTTCATGCGAAGCCGGGCGGGAAGCTGGGCGTAGCCTTCCTTCCCCACCAGATGGCGGAAGCGGTAGAAGACGTTGGTCATGCCCATGAGGGCGGCGGCGGCGAGGGCATCCTCGGCCACGGCCGGGCCCGCCTGGGCCTCGGTTTCGGCCTTGAGGGCCGCCACCAGGGCGGGTTGCCGGGCGGCGGCGGCGGAGGCCAGGGCCACCCCCAGGCGCTGGGCGGGATTCAGGGTGGAATCCCCGAGCACCGCCTGGAGGTTGAGCTTCAGGTCCCGGGCGAACTCGGGCAGGCCTTCCCGCAGGGCTTCAAGGGTCGCCATGGCCTCAGACCTTCAGGGTGTCCTGGCCCTTCTGCCAGTTGCAGGGGCACAGCTCGTCGGTCTGCAGGGCGTCCAGCACGCGCAGCACCTCGTCCACGCTGCGGCCCACGCTCAGGTCGTTCACGCTGACGTGGCGGATGACGCCTTCGGGGTCCACGATGAAGGTGGCCCGCAGGGGCACACCCGCCTCCTTGTGCAGCACGCCCAGGGCCGCGCTCAGTTCGCGCTTCGTGTCCGCCACCATGGGGAAGGGCAGGTCCCGAAGGTCCGCGTGATCCTTGCGCCAGGCCAGGTGCACGAAGTGGGTGTCCGTGCTGGCGCCCAGCAGCTGGGCATCCCGGTCCAGGAAATCCTGGTTGCGCTTGCCGAAGGCGGCGATCTCGGTGGGGCACACGAAGGTGAAGTCCATGGGCCAGAGGAACAGGACCTTCCACTTGCCCTGGAAGCTCTCCTGGGTCAGGGTCTGGAACTCCTGGCCCTTGTCCAGGCTCACCACGGCCTGGAGGGAGAAGGCGGGAAGGCGATCGCCGACAGTCAGCATTCGGAACTCCTGAAAAGGTGGGGGCCTCAGCGCCCCGGCCTCATCAGCTTCCGTCCGGGGCATTGATTCGTCAAAAACATCGTTTCTATATTTTTGATAGTCTATGACTATGGAATACACCCCCCTGCCCTTCACCCTGCGCCAGGCCCAGTACGCCCTGGCCGTGGCGGACACCCGCAGCTTCCGCCGCGCCGCCGAACGCTGCGCCGTGGCCCAGCCCTCCCTCTCCAGCCAGGTGGCCGCCCTGGAGGCGGCCCTGGAAACGCCCCTCTTCGAGCGGGGCCGGGGCGGCGTCCGGCCCACCCCCGCGGGTTCGGCCCTGCTGCCCCGCTTCCGGGCCCTGCTCCAGGCCGCCGAGGACACCCTGCGGGAGGCCCGCACCTTCGCCGATCCCCTGGCGGGCCCCCTGCGCCTGGGCGTGATCCCCACCCTGGCCCCCTACCTGCTGCCCCGCATCGCGCCGGTGCTCCGGAAGGCCTTCCCCAAGCTGCAGATCCTCTGGACCGAAGGGCGCACCCCCGACCTGGTGAAGGCCCTGGAGGAGGGCCGCCTGGAAGGCGCGCTGCTGGCCCTGGAGGCGGACCTGGGCGACCTGGAGACGCTGCCCCTGGGCCGCGACGATTTCCACCTCTGCGCCCCCAAGGGGCACCCCCTGGTGAAAGGCTGCCGCACCGTGCGGCTGGAGGACCTGGAAGGCGCCCGCCTGCTGCTGCTGGAGGATGGCCACTGCCTGCGGGACCAGGCCCTGGCCGCCTGCCGCAGCACCCGGGTGGAGGAAACGGGCTTCCGCGCCACCAGCCTGCCCACCCTGGTGCAGATGGTGGCCAGTGGCGCAGGACTGACCCTGCTGCCCGAACTCGCCCTCCCCACCGAAACCACCCGGGCCGCCGTCACCGTGCGCCCCTTCGCCGATCACGCCCCCCACCGCACCCTGGGCCTCGCCTGGCGGAGGAACACCTACGCCCGCGAGGCCCT
>MWBB01000150.1 GCA_002068835.1 Acidobacteria bacterium ADurb.Bin340
CCCGCCGGACCGGCGGACGGCCACCCTGGAAGTGCTGACTCCGGAGCGCTTCCGGAACGCGAAAGTGGTCCTGGCGCTTTCCCCCTGAAAAGCCCCCGATTTGCCGACACGGAACCGTGACCATTCCGGTCCGGGGGCTCCCTACGATGAGGACTCCCCAGGCTCTCAGTCACGTCATGCCCTCCCTGCTCGGACACACCTTGGCCGGCTTCACGGTCAGCGCGGCCTTCCACCGTGGAAGGCCTCCCTTCCGGGTGGCCCTGGCTGCCACGGCCTGTGCTCTGGCCCCGGACCTGGACTGGTTCACGGGATGGGCAGGCCTTTCCGAGGGCCATGATCTGGCCCATCGGGGCATCAGCCACGGACTGGCAGCCGTGCCGATCCTCGCGGGTTGCTTCATGCTCCTGCTCTTCCGGAAGCGGCTGAAAGAGCCCCGCCTCTGGCTCTGCCTGGGGGCGGCCACCCTCTCCCATGGTCTGCTGGACGCGTGGACCTTCGGTGGAACCGGCGTGGCCTTCCTCGCCCCCTTCATCGACACCCGCTACACCGCCGCCTGGCAACCCCTCTTCGTATCGCCCCTTCCCCTTTCAGGGCATCTGCTGGAGTGGTTCCTCTTCGCCCTCGCCACCGAACTGGTCTGGCTGGGCCTTCCGGCCCTGCTCATCATCGAAGGCCTGAAACGACGGTTCGACAGGCCCCAGCTGGACCGCGAACCCCTGGTTCCCCGCGAAACCGATGCCTGATCCGGGCCGATGAGCCCGCGCATTCAGAGGTCCGAAGGGGCGTGCAGAAAGGTCCAGGGCAGACCGAAACGCTGCTCCAGATGCGCCCCCAGCGCCTTTACACCGAAGGTTTCCGTGGCGTAGTGCCCCCCATAGAGCAGGTTCAGGCCCAGATCCCGGGCCATCCCATCGGTCCAGTGCGGGCCTTCGCCTGTGAGGAACGTATCCAGGCCGGCCCGGGCCGCCGCAGCCAGATCGCTCCCGGCGCCCCCCGTCACCAGCCCCAGGGCTCGCACCCGTTCAGGGCCCCAGGGCCGCATCAGCGCCCGGCCCGTGGCCGCCTCCAGGCGTCCTTCCAGATCCGACCGGTCCAGATCCACCTGGAAACGCAGCCCCACCAGCCACCCGTGGGATTCGAACCAGGGCTCGCCACCCTCCAGCCCCAGAGCCCGGGCCAATCCTGCGCTGTTGCCCACTTCGGGGTGGGCATCCAGCGGCAGGTGCGAGGCATACACCGCCAGATTGCGATCCAGGCAGAGCTTCAGTTTCTGGTAGGAGGCGCCGGTCACGGGCGCCAGAGGGCTCCAGAAGAGCCCGTGATGGACCAGCAGCAGGTCGGCCCCCGTTTCCACCGCCGACCGGATCGTGTCCCCGTGCGCATCCACAGCCACGGCCACCCGCCGAACCTCGCCTAAGTTCTCCACCTGCAGGCCGTTGAAGGCCCCGGGGTAGTCCTGGGTTCCGGCATGCCCCAGGAGCCGATCCAGATACGCAACGAGGTCATGGAGCTTCATGGACATCCTCCGTGGACATGCGTCATGCCCGCCGCAACCGCAGCGCATTCAGCACCACCGTCAGGGAACTCAGCCCCATCGCCGCCCCGGCAAGCATCGGCCCCCCGAACCGGTCCAGCATGTTGAAGGCGGCCAGGGGCACCAGAACCAGGTTGTAGCCGAAGGCCCAGGCCAGGTTCTGGACCACCACCCGGCGGGTGCGCAACGCCAGCCGATGGGCCCCGAGCAGAGGTTCCAATCCTTCCCGCAGGAGGTTCAAGGGCGCTGCCACCTGCGTGGCGGCCAAGCCAGGCAGAGCGATGCCCGCATCCGCCTGGGCCAGTGCCGGAGCATCGTTCACGCCATCGCCCACAAAGGCCACGACACGGCCTTCAGCCTGCAGTTCCTGGATGCGGGCCCGCTTCTCGGCCGGACCGCAGCCCCCCCGAACCTCGGTGATGCCCAGCGCCCGGCCCACCCGCTCTGCGGCTTCCGGTCGATCGCCACTGAGCAGATGCAGGGTAATGCCCCGGCGGCGGAACACCTCCAGCACCCGTGCGGATTCGGGCCGCACGCGATCCGCCAGCACCAGCATCCCCTGGAGCGCCCGGTCATCCGCCAGTCCCACCACCGTGGCGCCTTCGGGCGCCGCTGCCGCGGCGAAGCCCAGCCAGCCGGGATGGCCCAGACGGAGCCGCCGCCCCTGGATGACGCCTTCCACGCCGCCACCCGGATGGGCCCGGAAACCGTCCACGCGAGGAAGCTCCAGGGACTTGGCGGCTCCCAGGATGCCCCGAGCGATGGGATGTTCCGAATCCCGCTCCAGGGCCGCGGCCAGGCGCAACACTTCGCTGGAGAGTCCAGTTTCCAGGGTGAGGATATCGATGACTTCGGGGCGTCCTTCCGTAAGGGTGCCCGTCTTGTCCAGCACCACATCGGTCACCGCCGCAAGCCGCTCCAGGGCCGAAGCCTGCCGCACCAGCAGCCCCTGGCGGGCTGCCGTGCCCAGGGCCGCGGCCACCGCAACGGGCGTAGCCAAGCCCAGCGCGCAGGGGCAGGCAATGACCAGCACCGTCACTGCGGGGCGCCAGGCCTGGGCAAAGGAACCCGCATGGATCCACCAGAAAGCCAGCGTCACGGCTGCAAGTCCGAGGATGGCCGGAACGAACACGGCGGAAACCCGGTCTGCCAGATCCTGGATCCGCGCCCGGCTGCCCTGGGCTTCCGCCACCTGGGCAGCCAGCTTCGCCAGCCAGGTGGCCTGCCCCACACCCGCCACCTCCACCACCAGGGCGCCGCCGTGCACCACGGCCCCTGCCAGCACGGGCGCCCCCGGCGCCTTGGGCGCTGGCATGGGTTCGCCCGTAAGCAGGGCCTCGGCCACCTCTGCCTGGCCGCCCACCACCGTGCCATCCACCGGAATGGCGCTGCCCGGCGTCACCTTCACCCGGTCTCCGGGCTGCAGCATCCCCGTGAGCACCAGGGACTCCTGTCCTTTCGCATCCAGCTTCACCGCCACGGGCGGGGCCAGGGCAAGCAGGGTTTCGAGAGCATCCGTGGCCCGATGGCGCGCCCGGGCCTCCAGATGCTTGCCCACCAGCAGGAAGGCCACCAGCGCAGCGGCCGTTTCAAAGGGCGGATGAGGCGCGTCCCTCACCAGCTCCGCAAAACCGTAGAACCACGAAACACCCGCCCCCAGAGCCACCAGCGTGTCCATGGTGGTTTCGCGGTGCCGCAGCTGCTTGAGGGCATTGGCGAAGAACACGCCGCCCGGGCCGAAGACCACCACGCCGGAAAGAATGGCCTGCAGGAGTCCAGGCACCTGAAAACCCACGCCTAGCATGGGCAGCATGAGCGGCAGGGTGAGCACCCAGGCCGCCACCACCCGCAGGAGGCCAAGGCGCAATTCCGCCGAAACATCCGCAACCTCCAGGGAGGGGTTCACCAGCCGGTAGCCGCGGTCCGCCACGGCCTTCTCCAGGAGTTCCGAAGGCACGCCTTCCGCCAGGACCCGGGCCTCTTCCGTAGCCAGGTTCACCTGGACCTCGGCAACCCCGGGCACGGAGGCCAACGCCTTTTCCACCCGCCGCACGCAGCTGGCGCAGGTCATGCCTTCCACGCGATAGGTCTGATGACCCATATCGCCTCCATCTCCAACGCGAATGTTGCGAACGTCTCAAAGGGGAATTTTTTCATCACGAAGGCAGGGACGACACCGGTAAATCGGGGGATCCGCAGATCCCACGCCCTGGCCCCACGGATGGGGAGATCCCTTAGCGGTACTTCAGGACTTCCAGGAGCTCTTCCACCAGATCCCCCGCATCGCCCCGCTGGGCGGCGGTGGCCACATGGTTCTGGAGATGGCTCTTCAGGACGAGTCCCCCCACCTTGTCCAGGGCGCCCTGCACGGCCTTCACCTGCTTAAGGGCATCCACGCAGTAGACCTGCTCGTCCTCCAGCATCTTGAGGATGCCCTCCACATGGCCGCGGATGGAGCGCAGGCGGCGCCGCGCATCCTCCCGCACCGCCGGATCCAGGTGCAGGCCCTGGCCGCAGCAGCTGCTCATTCCGACACCCGGGCGGTGTAGCCCTCTTCCGCCACCGCCGCGCAGAGGGCCTGGACGGAAGCCGTTCCTTCCACCCGTGCCTTCCCGGGCTTCAGGTCCACGTCGGCGCGGGTCACGCCGGACACAGCCTCCAGGGCCGCCTTCACGTGAGCCACGCAGTGCCCGCAGGTCATGCCTTCGATGGTCAGATGAAGCATGGCGACTCCTCCCACCCCACCCGGGGTGGGATAAGCGTCCCCCTTCACCCATCCCCCCGTCAAGGCCACCATGCCACCCTGGAGGCTTCCTCGGGAACGCCATGCCAGACTTTCATCTGACTCATGAACAACAGGCCCTCCGCAACCAGGCCCAGGCCTTCGCCCGGAACGTGATCCGGCCCGTGGCCCAGGCCTTCGACCGCAGCGGCGATTGGCCCGAGGCGATCATCCAGCGGGCCTTCGAGGCGGGCTACCTCCAGGCCCTGGTGCCCACCGAATTCGGGGGCCCGGGTCTGGGCCATCTGGACGAAACTCTCCTGGCCGAGGAGTTGGCCTGGGGCTGCGCGGGCTTCTTTACCACCCTGATGGCCAACGACCTGGCCATGACGCCCCTGCTGCTGGGGGGCACCGAGGACCAGAAGCGGCGCTGGCTCGCGCGGCTGGTGGAGGCGCCCCGCCTGGCGGCCTTCGCCCTTTCCGAGCCGGAAGCCGGTTCCGATGCGGGCGCCATGACCTGCCGGGCGGAGCGCCGGGGCGATGCCTACGTGGTGACCGGCACGAAATGCTTCTGCACCAATGGCGACAAGGCAGACTGGATCACCCTCTTCTGCACCACGGATCCCGGGAAGGGCCCCCGCGGCATCAGCGCCTTCATCGTGCCCAGCGACACCCCGGGCCTCACCTTCGGGCCGCCCCTCGACAAGATGGGCCAGCGGGTTTCCCGCCAAGTGGAGCTGCACTTCGACGGCGCCGTGGTGCCCGCTGCGCACCTGCTGGGCCGCGAAGGCAGCGGCTTCGCCCTGGCCATGCACACCCTGGACCACACCCGCGCCACCGTGGCCGCCGCCGCCGTGGGCGTGGCCCGCGCCGCCTTCGAGCTGGCTCTGGAGCACACCCGCGCCCGCACCCAGTTCGGCCAGCCCCTCATCGCCCACCAGGCCGTGGGGTTCACCCTCGCCGACACGGCAACCCGAATCGAAGCCAGCCGCCTGCTCACCTGGCAGGCCGCCTGGCGCGCCGATCGGGGCCTGCCCAACGCCCGCGCCAGCGCCATGGCCAAGACCTTCGCCAGCGATGCCGCCATGGCCGCCACCACCGACGCCGTGCAACTCCTCGGCGGCTACGGCTACTGCCGCGACTACCACGTCGAAAAACTCATGCGCGACGCCAAACTCCTCCAGATCTATGAAGGGACGAACCAGATTCAGCGGCTGGTTATCGCGCGGGATCTCCAGCAGAACGGCTGACAAGCCGCTGAAGCGACGCAACGGAGGACCGCCCGGTGGGCGGTCTGGAGGCCGCGGCGGGGTTCGTCCATAACCAGATTCAGCGGCTGGTGATTGCGCGGGATCTCCAGCAGAACGGCTGACAGGCCGCTGAAGCGCCGCAACGGAGGACCGCCCGGTGGGCGGTCCGGAGGCCGCGGCGGGGTTCGTCCATAACCCGATCCCGGTACGGGCGCTATCCTGCCCCCATGCTTCCC
>MWBB01000151.1 GCA_002068835.1 Acidobacteria bacterium ADurb.Bin340
AGGGCCCGCCTTGAGCTGCGGGACCACACGCCCTCCGAGCCTTTCGCCACCACCCTGGGGCCCGTCACCGTGGTGGTGGAGGATTTCCACACGCGCCGCGACAGCCACAGCCCCTACCGCCTGGAAGGGGCGACGGAATCCGGCGAACGCTTCCGCTGGCAGGGCACCTTCGCCCTGGAGCCCCTGGCCTCCGAAGGGGAGCTGGTCCTGGAGGGGCTTTCTCTGGCCAAGTACGCCCCCTACTACCGGGACCAGGTGGCCTTCGAACTGCGAAAGGGCACCCTCAGCGCCCGTGCCGCCTACCGCTTCGCGTGGTCCGAAGGGCGCCATGAGCTGAAACTCCGGGAAGGTTCCCTCCAGCTTTCGGACCTGGACCTGGGTGCCCCGGGCGCCGCCCTCGGCGATGTGGTCCTGCCGCGATTGGACCTCCAGGGACTTGAGGCGGATCTGCTGGCTCCGGCCATCACGATCCAGCGCCTGACCCTGGTGAATCCCCGCATCCGCTACCAGCGGAGGTCCGATGGCACGATCAACCTTGCGGAGCTGTTCACGCCGAAACCCTCTCCGGAGCCCGAAACGCCCTCCAAGCCCCTGTCCCTCGCGGTGGCGAAGATGGCCCTGGAGAACGGCTCGGTGAGCTACCAGGATGCGGCGACGCCCCGGCCCGTGGACCTGGACATCCCGGACCTGGATCTGAGCGTGGAAGGCTTCAGCCTCGATCCCAAGGTCCCGGCCCAGGCCGCCCTGGGGCTTTCCCTGGCCCAGGGCGGGCGCCTGGAGGCCCGGGGCCCCCTGTGGGCCCTGAGGCCCGCCATGGACCTGGAGGTGAAGGCCCAGGACCTGCCCCTGGCCCCCTTCGATCCCTATCTGGAGCCAGACCTCGCCCTTCGGGTGAACCGGGGCACGGTATCCGCCACCCTGCGCTTCCTCGCCAGCTTCGAGGGGCGCCCCTCCGATCGGATGGATCTCAAGGGCCGCCTGGATCTCCGGGATTTCGAGGCCATGGATGCCGTGGGCCAGGAGCCCTTCCTGCGCTACCGGCGCTTCCTCCTGGAAGGCATCGATCTCGCACTGGGCAAGCGCCGCATGGGCATCGCCCAGGTGACCCTGGAGGCCCCGGAGCAGCGGCTGGTGGTAGCGGCCGATGGCACCACCAACGTCGGACGGGCCCTGAAACTCGCTCCCGCGCCGGAAACGCCCACTGCCCAGGCCCTGCCCCCGACCCCCGAACAGCCCTTCGCCCTTACCCTGTCCAACATCCGGCTGGCGGGCGGCCGCCTGAGTTTCATCGATCGCAGCCTCAAGCCCGCCGCGGCGCTGCTCGTTTCCGATCTGGAAGGACGCTACGAAGGCCTTTCCACCGAACCCGACGCCCTTTCGAAGGTGGACCTGAAGGGCCTGGCGGGCGGCGTGGCCCCCCTGCACATCCAGGGCCGCACCATGCCGCTGCGCACGGACCTGGACACGGACGTGACCCTCACCCTGAAAGGGGCCGACCTCACGGATTTCAGCCCCTATGCGGGCAAGTATCTCGGCTACGGCATCCGCAAAGGGAAGCTCGATGTCGAAGCCCGGGTGCGCATCGAACAGCGGGTGCTGGACGCCCGGCTGCAGACCCGCATGGATCAGTTCTTCCTGGGCAGCAAGGTGGAGAGCCCCGATGCCACGCGCCTCCCCGTGCGGCTTGCCCTGGCCATCCTGAGGGATCGGAAAGGCGTCATCGACCTGGACCTGCCGGTCGAAGGCAGCCTGGATGACCCCAACTACCGCTATGGCCGCATTGTCTGGAAGGCCATCGTCAACGTCCTCACCAAGATCGCCACCAGCCCCTTCGCCCTGCTCGGGAAACTGGGGGGAGCCGGAGAGCGGGACCTCAGCCAGGTGGCCTTCGGCCCCGGCCTTGCCTCACTGGATGACGAGGCCCGCCGCACCGTGGAGGCCCTGGCCAAGGCCCTGGCGGATCGCCCGGAACTGGCGCTGGAACTGGAAGGCAGCGCCGATCCCGCCGCCGATGGACTGGCCCTGCGACGGCAGATCCTGGAGGAGCGCCTCCGGGAAACCAAGCGCCGAACCCTCCAGGTCCGACAGCCGGGACAGGATGCCGATGCGGTCCAGGTGACCCCCGAAGAGCGGGATGCCTGGCTGAAAGCCGCCTTCCTGGCGGCCTTCCCCCAGCCCCCGGTGGAGAAGGGCCAGACCGCCCCCCCCTTGCCGCCGCCCGCGGAACAGGAACAGCGGTTGCTGGAAACCCTGCCGGTGGCCCCCGAAGCCTTGCGGAAGCTCTCGGATGCCCGGGTGCTGGCCCTCCTGGAGACGTTCACGGGGGCCGGGATCGAACCCGCCCGCCTCTTCAAGGTGGAAGGCGGCGCGCGGGCCCGGAAGGAGGGCGGCGCGAAGGTCTATTTCACGCTGAAGTGATCCGGAGGCGGCGTCCCAGGAGGTCGGCCAGGAGGCGCCCCTTGCCCCGGGCCGCCTCCATCTCCGGGTGGAGGTCGCCGGAGCCCTGGAGCACCAGGTCCACCCGCCGGTCCGAAACCTCGATCCGCACCTGCCGGACGGCCTGGCGCCGGGTGCGGTCCAGGGCGTCCGCCACCCTCAGCAGGGCGCTGAGTTTCTCCACCACCGCCTGGTACCACGGCGCCAGGGAAAGGAACATCTCGTCCTCGGCCCTGCGCGGCGCCTTGCCCCGGTGGTGTCGCACGATCTGGGCGATGAGGGTGCGCTCCTTGGGCCAGAACCCTGCCAGATCGGCATTCTGCACCAGGTAGGCCCCCAGCCGATGGTGGCCCTTCTCGGACAGGGCGTGGCCGATGTCGTGAAGGGCCGCAGCATGGGCGAGCAGTTCCCGCTCAGGATGCCCCAGCTCGAAATGGGGCTGGAGCTGCAGGAACAGGCTGTCGGCCAGGCGGCCCACATGACGGCTGTGGCCGGGATCCGGATCGAAGCGGTCCGCCAGGACCCTCACCGAGCCTGAGCGACGTGCGCCCAGATCCCGGCCATCGCCCCCTCCCCGCTGGAGCGCCTCCCAGATCAGTCCTTCCCGCAGGCCCACCGGCAACCCGAGGACCAGCTCCACCTTCAGGCACTGGAGCAGCGCCTCCACCCAGAGAACCCCGAAGGGCAGCGCCTCCGCCCGTTTCGGATCCACCTTCAACTGCCCCACCCGCTCCTCCGCCGGGAGACGCCACAGCGTGCGCCCCAGGGGCCCCAGGGCTGGCCGTGTGAAGGACTGCCCATCCCCGGCCAGGCGGCAGAGTTCCAGGATCGTGCCCGAGGTGCCCAGGGCCAGGGTTGGCGCGAAACCCGGATCCCGGCCCTGGAGGGCCTCCTTCGCCAGGGCCTTCACCTGGCGGCGGATCCGGGCCCGCTCGCCGGGCTCACCGGATTCCGCCAGGGGAAAGGCGTCGCGCAATCGCTGGACCCCCCAGGGAATGGAAACCATCGCCTTCGGAATGCCGGCCTCCACCCACGTGAGTTCCGTGGAACCGCCGCCCACATCCATCAGCACCGCCGGAGCCTCGGGCAGCGGCAGGGCCCGGCTCACGGCCTGGAAGATGAGGCGGGCCTCCTCCTCCCCGGAAATGACCCGGATCTCCACCCCGAGGGCCCGCGCTCCGGCCAGGAAATCCTCCGCATTGGCCGCATCCCGAAGGGCCGCGGTTCCGCAGGCCACGAGACGGTCGCACTCCAGGCTGCAAGCCAGGGCGGCCATCCGCTCCAGGGCCTTGAGCCCTTCCCGCAGGGCCTGGGGAGCCAGGCGGCCTGTCCGGGCCAGCCCCTTGGCCAGACGGACCATGGCCTTCTCCCGGGCCAGCACCCGCTGGTTCCCGTAGGCGTCGGCCTCCACCACCACCAGATGGATGGAATTGGACCCCACATCCAGGGCGGCCAGACGCTGAGTAGGCGGTTCGGTCATGGGTCAGCCCGCCCGTTTCCGGGGCGCTCGGGCACCGGGGCGCCGGGGCGCCCGTGTGCGCCGGGCGGTCCCGGTTTCCGGATGGAGGGAGCGCCCCGCCAGGTAGTGCTGGTAGAGGTGGAGCTGGCTCTGGAGGCGCGGCCCCGCCGGATCCAGGCCCCGCCGCAGCACGGCGCCTTCAGGCCCCAGCACCCGGCCCTTCACGGTATCGGCCAGCTGGATGCGCAGCAGCCCCAGCACTTCCCGAACCAGGGCGGGATCCACCAGCGGGAACGCGATCTCCACCCGATGATCCAGGTTCCGGGGCATCAGATCGCCCGAAGCCAGCAGCACCTCGGGATCGCCGCCGTTCTGGAAGGCGTAGACCCGGGCGTGTTCCAGGAACCGGTCCAGGATGGAAACCACCCGGATGCGCTCCGAAAGCCCTGGAATACCGGGTTTGAGGCAGCAGGAGCCCCGGATGATGAGATCCACGCTCACCCCGTCGGCGCTGGCATCATACAGGGCCTGGATCAGCAGCGGATCCACCAGGGCGTTGCATTTGAGGATCATCCCCGCCGGCCGCCCCCTGCGTGCGTTTTCCCGCTCCCGAAGGATGCGGGCCATCAGCCCCTCCCGGAAGTGCTGGGGGGCCGGCAGCAGCCGATGGTACCGACGGGGCCGGGTGTAGCCCGTGAGGAAGTTGAACAGGTTGGAAAGGTCCTCGCCGAACTCCGGGCGAGCGGTGAACAGCCCCAGATCGCTGTAGATGCGGCTGGTCCGCTCGTTGTAGTTGCCGGTGCCGAAGTGGCAGTAGCGCCGGATGCCGTCCGCCTCCCGCCGCACCACCAGACAGGCCTTGCCGTGGATCTTGAAGGCGGGCATGCCGTAGACCACATGGACCCCCGCCACCTCCAGCCTCCGGGCCCAGGCGATGTTGGCCTCCTCGTCGAAACGGGCCCTCAGCTCGATGATGGCGGCCACCTGCTTGCCCCGCTCCGCGGCCCGCTCCAGGGCCGCCGCGATGGGACTGGCCTGGCTCATGCGGTACAGGGTCATCTTGATGGCCAGCACGTCCGGGTCGTCCGCCGCTTCACGCACGAAGCGCACCACGCTGTCGTCGAAGGTCTGGTAGGGGTGGTGCAGCAGGATGTCCCGGGCCCGGATGGCCTCGAACAGGGTGCTCCCCGAATCCAGCCCCGGCACCGGTCGAGGCGGCAGCGGCGCATCCTTCAGATGCGGCAGATCCACCTGCCCGTAGACCTGCATGAGATCGGAAAAGGCCAGCAGGCCTTCAGTGGGGTAGAGATCCTCCGGCGCCAGCTCCATCTCCCGGATCAGGAGGTCCAGCAGGGCCGGGCTCAGCTCCCTCTCGAACTGGAGGCGCACCACGGCTCCCCGGCGTCGGCTGCGGAGATGCTCCTCGATGGTCTTCATCAGGTCTTCGCCGGCGTCCTCTTCCACCGGAAGGTCCGAATCCCGGGTCACCCGCAAGGCGTGGCCATGATCCAGCTCGTAGCCCTCGAAAAGCTGATCCAGGTGCAGCCGGATCACATCCTCCAGCGGCAGGAACGCCGCCGAACCCGGCGCGCCCGGCAGCTTCAGGAAGCGGGGCAGCACCCCCGTGGGCACGGGGATGATGGCCAGCTTCCCTACGGGCAGCCGCTCCCGGGCCAGCTCGGCCTGGGGCCGCAGTTCCGCCATGAGCACCAGGGCGCGGTTGGCGAGGCGGGGGAAGGGGTGGCCCGGATCCACGGCCAGAGGCGTGATGAGCGGCAGGACCGTGCCCAAGAAGTAGTT
>MWBB01000152.1 GCA_002068835.1 Acidobacteria bacterium ADurb.Bin340
ATAGAGCCGGCCCACGGGCACGCTTCCCGCCAGCCGCGCGGACCCCTCGGTCCCGAACTGCAGGCAGGAGCCGCCCTCCAGCAGGTGGATCCGCTCCCGGGACCACCCCAGGGCCTCCGCGATCCGGCCGTGGGCCTGCAGGTTGCGGAAGTTGCCGTGCACCGGAACCATCCGGTGGGGCCGCACGGCCCGGATGAGCGCCTCCGCATCCTCCCGGTGCCCGTGGCCCGTGGCATGGATGGGCCCCAGGCCGCTGCTGTCCGTTTCGGCCCCCTGGCGCGCCGCCTCGTCCAGCAGCCGCGCGATGGCCACTTCGTTGCCCGGGATGGGGCGGGCGCTGAGCACCAGACGGTCCCCGTCCGTGAGCCGCAGGCCCTTCACCTCGCCCCGCAGGATGCGTGAAAGAGCGGCCAGTTCCTCGCCCTGGCTGCCGGTGCAGATCACCAGCACCTGATCAGGCGGGAAAAGGGCCACATCCTGGGGGGCGATGAAGAGATCGTCCGGCAGGTGGAGGATCTTCAGGGCCATGGCCCGCTGGGCGTTGCGCTCCAGGCTGCGGCCCATCAGCACCACCTTCCGCCCTTCCTCGTAGGCCAGATCCAGCAGGATCTGCAGCCGGTGGATGTTGGAACTGAACATGGCCGCGAAGAGCCGCCCCTTCGTTTGCCGGAAGGCCTCCCGCAGCCCCGTGCGGCAGATCTCCTCCGAAGCCGCCCGGCCCGGCCGCATGACGTTGGTGGAATCCGCCAGCAGGGCCGCGACACCGGCCTTTCCCAGCTCCGCCAGCCGGTCCATGCCCGTGCGGCGGCCATCCACCGGCTGGTCATCCAGCTTGAAATCGCCGGAATGCACCACCACGCCCAGGGGCGTGTGGAGGGCCAGGGCGCAGGCATCGGGAATGCTGTGGGTGACGGGGATCCACTCCGCCTCGATCTCCCCGCGGCCCACGGCCACCCTCTCGAAATCCTCCACCGGGCGCAGCAGCCCTTTCGGAACATCGAATTCCTGGAGCTTGCCTTCCAGCAGGGCCAGCGTGAAGGCCGTGCCGTAGACCGGCACGGGCCAGCGCTCCAGGAAGTAGGGCACCGCCCCCAGGTGATCCTCGTGGGCATGGGTGAGCAGGATGCCGTCGATGCGGTCCGCGAAGGGCTCCAGGTAGGCGAAATCCGGAATGATGCTGTCGATGCCGGGCTCGTCGTCCGAAGGGAAGAGCTGGCCGCAATCCACCAGGAACAGGCTTTCGGCCGAATGCACCACCAGGGCGTTCATGCCGAATTCCCCCACGCCGCCAATGGGGATCAGCCGCAGTTCGCCTTTGCGGGGAGCCTGGCTCCAGGCTTCAAATTCCGGGGGACGGGTCGTCTTCAGCATGGGACATCCTCAGACCTGCCGACTCCAGCCGAGCCAGCAGGGAAAGCCATTGGGAAGGCGCCAGGGCCTCGCCCCGCACCATCGGAGGCAGGCCTTCCGCCCCCAGCAGATCCGGCACGGCGGGCCCCAGGCGCGGGGTCAGGTTGTTGGCCAGGGTCTTGCGGCGGTGGGCGAACCCCAGGTGGAGCAGCCGCAGCAGCCGCGCCCGGTGATCGAGATCCGGCGCATCGGGCCTGGGATCGAAGCGAAGCACCACCGAATCCACCTTGGGCGAAGGGCGGAAGGCGCCGGGCCCCAGCTTCAGCAGGCGCTGGGGACGACTGGCCACCTGGGCCAGCACCGAAAGGGGCCCATAGGCCTTCTCCCCGGGCCGCCCCAGGATCTTCTGGCCCACCTCCAGCTGGAACATGAGCACCATGCGCGTCCAGGGGATGGGCTCCAGCAGGAAACGCCCCAGGATGGCCGTGGCGGCGTTGTAGGGCAGGTTCCCGATCACCGACCAGGAGGCCGCATCCGGCAGCGGCACCCGCACCGCGTCCCCTTGCAGCAGATGGAAATGGGCCTGTGCCCCGTAGCGCTGGCGCAGCAGGTCACAGGCTTCGGGATCCAGGTCCACCGCCCACAGGGGCCGGCCCTCCGCCAGCAGACCTTCCGTCAGGGTGCCGGGGCCCGGCCCCACTTCCAGCAGGGCCTCCGAAGCAGCCCCCAGCCCCTCGCGCAGGATCAGCTCCACCGCGCT
Organism: Acidobacteria bacterium ADurb.Bin340; assembly: GCA_002068835.1. Lineage (GTDB taxonomy): Bacteria > Acidobacteriota > Holophagae > Holophagales > Holophagaceae > MWBB01. The sequence continues at coordinate 2,111 of MWBB01000152.1, forward strand.
TCGCTGCACCAGGAAGTTCTGGCCGAAGGCCTTCTTGGCCTGAAGCCCGAATCCGGCGGTCGATGGCGTGGGTCCCGTCACGCTCCCAGAATAGCCTGCGCCCCCCGGTTTCCCGAGGGGCGCAGGTCTGCAGGGGCCGACAGCTACCGGACCGTACGCCACACCCGGGGCCGGATGAAGCGGTTTTCCATGGAGCCCATGATGGTCTTGACCTGGAGGCCGGTGGCCCCGGTGCCGGTCCCGCTGCCCGTGCCCTCCTTCGACACAGGGTTGACCCCAGCCTGCATCACGGCCACGGGACTGCGGGCGGCGAAACGGCTGGCCACCCCGCTGAAGACCAGCGTCAGGCCCGACTTGCAGCCGTTCACACCCGTGGCGGAACCCGCATCGCCCGTGGTGAAGACCGGCCGCATCACTTCGCACAAACGGTAGGTGTTGGTTTCACCCTGCCCCCCGGCACAGGGATCCGCGGCCGTGGGACGGAACGCGCTGAAGAACAGCGTGCCGGCCAGCAGTTGGGGCGGAATCATGCCCTTGCTGGTAAAGGGGTTCGGGCTTGCGGGGAAATTCAGGTAGTAGCCGTACTTGGTCTTCAGGAAATAGCTGGCGTTGGAAGGATCGAGTTCCGGCGCATCCGGGTTCGACTGGTTCGTGAAGTTGGCCATCTGCCCATCGCCGGCGCCGGTGGTGTCCAGCCCCAGCAGACTGCTGTCCTGGCGATCGAAGAAGACATTCAGCCGGTGCTGGGTTGGCTTGGGGTTGGCAGCGGTGTAGAGCTGGTCCAGAGGATTCATGCGATCCCCGGTGACCCAGGCCACGCCCACCGCCGCCGGACTGGTCTTGGGGTCGGTGGTCCGGGCGGGCATGGGACTGGGCATGCTGAAGGGCACAGGCCAGGTGCTCACCAGCCCATTGTTGGGGGCCTGCTTGAACAGGGCCCGAACCGTGGTGGACCAGTTCTCCAGCCTGGGCGTATCCACCCGGAAGCCCTGGGTGGCCGGTACACCGCTGGTTCCACCGGACCCCAGGGCCCACAGACCGCCAAAGAAATCCGTAAAGTAGGCCCGGGTGTGCAGACCGCTGCCCCGGACAAATTCGTAGGGGATGATGCCGCCCGGAATAGGGCCCATGCCGTTCACGCCTGAGAAATCCCAGACCCGGGCGATGTTGCCCGTGCTCACATCCAGCGCCACGGCGGACCGCCCCAGCTTGGTGTTGGCACCCGCCGTCGGGTAGTTGGCCTCGATTTCCGGAACACTGTAGCCGCCGCCCAGGAAGACCATGTCCTTCACGATCGCCGGAGTCCCCCATAGCATGCGGGCCAGGGTGGGGATGGTGGTGGCATAGCCCATCTTGCCGATGGCGGCCCGCGATCCGGAATCCAGCAGGAAACGCCCCGCCGGATAGTTGTCCGCTTCATCGGGGCAGAGGGCCCAGCGCAGGCTGGGAGCCGCAGGATCCTTCACGTCCAGGGCGTAGTAGCTGCGTCCGCCCTTCCCCAGACCGATGATGGCCAGGGCATCTTCGTTGGTGCTGCCCAGGTCGAACTTGCCGTTGCCGATCACTTCGCCCGGTCCAGGCCGATCCAGCAGGTACAACGTGGGCGAACCGTCCACGCCATAGCGGTGGGGATTGCTGGACTGCTGCAGGTATCCGATGTACGGCAGCAGATCCGTAGGAACAAAGGCCCACAGTTCATCCGCAACCCCCTGGGTGATCTTGATCTGGCTGCCATTGGCCTGGGTGATCACCGTGTTCCAGCTCACTTCGCCGAAGCCATGCACAAAGCCCTGGTTGTCGCCCACCACGACCAGGTTGAACTGGCGGCCGGATTTCCCATCGCCCACCGCGGCAGCCCAGGCGCTGGAAAGCTTGGTGCTGGCGCTGGCGGCCGAAGTAGGCATGTCGGAATAGGCCAGAACGGCCGGGGTGCTGTTGATGATGTCCCCCATGATGGTTTCGCGGGTGCTGATGCCATCGGCCCCGGCGCCCACCAGGAACTTCCAGCCCGAAAGCTTCGCGGTGTCATCCGTGCCGGGCAGCAGATCCTTGATGGCCTGGAACCCCGCATCGCTGGTGGGAGTGGTTCCGCTCAGATCCACCCGGACCAGCGGGGGATTGGGAACGGCACTGGTGGCCGGACGGCGGGTGTACACCACCCGGTTCTTCCAGCCCTTGTCCTGCAGGATGTTGGAGGCGGCCCAGCGGGCCTTGTCCTTGGTGAGGGCGCCCACGATTTCGGTGCCGCTGCCATCCACGATCTGGGTCTGCCCGTTCACCTCGCGGGTGGGGAACATCATCAGGTCGCCGCTCCACACGGGACCGCTCTTCGAAGGTTCCGGCGGCGTGAACTGGGCCAGGTACACCTGGGTGCCCAGGCCGCTGCCCATGGTCGGCAGCACGGGGGCGGTGGTGGAGGTGTTGCCCGAAGTGGTCGTGGCCTCGTAGAACGCCTTGTCCAGGTATTCCACCAACTGCTGAGGATCCGCCGCATCGAAGAAGTTCACGCTGTTGGGATCCTTCTTGCCAAAGTTCGGATCTGAAGGATCCTCCACGATGGCGAAGGGCTTGAGCTGGCTGAGATCCCATTCCTTGCGCCGGGGATCGCCGAAGACCGCCGCCTGGAAGAGGCGAGCCTTGCCACCCGTCGTATCGGTGAACGTGCCCGCCAGACTCACCCCCACGGTCATGGTGCGGATGGGGTGGTTCGAGTAGGTCAAGGCCGTGCCATCCCGCTGGTTGATCCAGAAGGGCAGCAGTTCGGATGGAAGCTTGCCGCCGGTCTGAGTGGCCCAATTACTGGAGGGATAGGTGGGCGCAGCCATGCCATCCGTATCACCCAGGTGAGCGGCAGCCCCGGCCATAGTCATGATGTTCCAATAGGCATTCCCGGGATTGACCAGGGTTTTATCCTTCAAAATCTCAGCATTACCTGCGGCAGCATTGGTTTTATCTGCAGGCTTAACCGTTGGATAGGGCGTATTCATAAAATGTCCGCCGTTATCACCTGTGTAACCAGTCTGAGGTGGACTTGGCTGACCGTCCGTAAAGAGGATCAGGAAATGGTAGGTGCACTCCTGAGGTCTGATGTTGTCGTCATAGACCGCGTTGAAAACGCTGTTGGGATCGTTGAACTGGGCCAAGGCGTTGGCCATGGCATAGGTCAGCGGTGTCCCACCTCCATGAAACAAATGACTGATCATGGTCATCTTCTGGAGACTGTTATCATTCATCAAAACAAGTTTGCGAAGACGGTTACCCGCAACATTATCCGTTTCGATGTTACCACTTGGTCCGCCATTAAGGCTATCAGTATAGACTCTTGTACGCCCATAGTTTTTGCCATTATAAGTATAAGATGGTTCAGAGTAGTTGTCACTGTCTGTTTCAGATTGAAGACCACGAAAAGCCCAGTAGACTTTATCGTGATATTTAATCCAGGTGCGAAGCAGCGCTTCTTTCACACCCTGAACACGCGTACGAGCCGGAAGTCCATTCTTGAAAGCAGGTGCCGTGCTGGATTGCGGAATCGAACCGTTAAAAATCCAT
>MWBB01000153.1 GCA_002068835.1 Acidobacteria bacterium ADurb.Bin340
CCCGAAAGTCCGTCAAGGAAATCTTCCTAGGCATCTTTACCGTGCTGAGGAACGGGAGGTTCACGCTGTTCATTCTCGTGGCCAGCGGTTTTTACTTCATCTACAACCAGGTCTATACGCTGCTGCCCCTGTACGTGAAGAAGACCGTGGAACTTAGCCCGGCCATGGACATCTACACGGCGGCGAATCCCATCGTCATCGTGTGCTTCCAGTTGCTGGTTACCCGCATCTTCGGGAAGCTCCCGCCCATAAAGTCCATCGTGGTGGGCACAGTCATCATCGGCCTGTCCATGATGATCAATCTGGTGCCCATATTTATGGGCGGTGGCATGGACCTGGTGTTGGGAAACCTGATTCCCCTAGGGAGCCTCTTTATCATCCTCACCGTGGCTCTCATCGCCTTCGGTGAACTCTTCGCTTCCAGCCGCCTCTACGAGTACATTGGTTCCCTTTCGCCAAAGGGGCAGGAAGGGCTCTTCCTGGGCTACGCCCAGCTTCCTATGGGCTTCGGGGCCATTGTGGGTGGGCCGGTGGGCACCCTTTTCTTCAACTACTTCATGTGTCGGGGAGCCCAGGAGGTGGTGGTCGGCAAGGACGCCCTCGGCAACAACCTAACGCTCCTGCATCTCGATCCCTTTTTCGCCAGCGCCGGGTGGATCATCCTGGGGTCCTTCGGCTTGCTCTCTGCGGGGAGCATGTTCCTCTACAACCGCTGGATCCAGAAGCAGACCGCCTGATCCCAGCATTTGTCATGAAAAGGCGCCCGGAGGTCCGGGCGCCTTTTCATGACCGACGGAGCGTCAGAAGCTCATGCGGAGCGAGGCGGCCAGGATGTTGATCCTGTTCCGGTAGGTGCCGGTCAGGTCGCCCCGGAAGAAGTCAGGGTTGCCCGGGGTGCCGGCCTGGAGGGCCAGCTTGCCGTCCTTCACCAGGATGTGCGTGTAGGCCACATCAAAGGTGAGGCGGTCGGAAAGGCGGTAGCCCAGGCCCGTGGAGAACCAGGTGCGGTCGCCATCGGGAATGCGGGGGGTCCGGTAGACCTCCTTCACGGCGCCCTGGTCCGTGGCCACGCCGGCCCGAAGGGACAGCGCCTCGGAGAGCTTCCAGGTGGCACCCAGGGCGCAGTACCAGGTGTCCCGCCAGTTCTCGTGGGTGACCGAATCCGCCTGGCCGCTGTCGAAGGCGACGCGGAGCTCCTTGAAGCTGCTCCATCCGGTCCTCGAGGCTTCCAGGGCCAGGGCCAGGGTGGGGGTCACGTCCCAGGCCAGGCCGAGGGAGAGGGTGTCCGGCAGTTCCACCTCGGCGGTGGCGCCGCCATCGACCAGATGCGCGCCGTTCACGACCGCATTGAAATAGGGCTGCGAGGCCACGGGCACATCGGTGGGATAGCGGTAGGTGACGGTCCCCTCGACCTTGGGCTTCGTGGCGCCGTGGTAGGACAGGCCCAGGGTGAAGGCCTCCGTGGGCTGGAAGGTGAGCCCCGCCTTGTAGCCCAGCACGTGGGTGTCGCCCTGGATGGTGGCCTTGCCGTCGAAGGAGGCTGCGGTGGGGGAGAAGGGAAGCCAGATGCTGGAGGGGTAGACCGGATTCGTGGAGCTGGCGAGGCCCAGGAAGGCGATCTGGCCCATGTCCACGGCATTGCTGAGTTCGGCTTCCACCGTGCGGTAGACGAGGCTGGCGCCCACGGAGAATTTCGGATGGACCCGGTAGGCGGCGTTCACCGCCACATCCACCGTCTTCAGGTCGGATTTCAGGGCGTGGTAGCGACCGATGAAGTCCGCGTCGTAATCCGTCACCAGGCCGAAGGGGGCATTCACGGAGAGGCCCAGCTTGAAGTCCTTGGAGACGGACCACATGGCGTAGAGGTTGGGCAGGATGGCGTTGTTGGCTGCATCGCCGTGGGATGCGGCGCCCGCGATCGTGGTGCCGCCGAAGGGAGCCAGGGGGCCCCCCAGGGTGGCCCGGGTGGCGGTGGCGCCGCTCAGTTCGGCCACGGGGGCCACGAAACTCAGGCCCGTCACCACCTGGAAACCATCGAAGGCCGTCAGGGTGGCCGGGTTGAAATACATGCTGCCGATGTCGAAGCCCCGGGCGCTGACGCCTGCGAAGGCGTTGCCCTGGGCGCTGGGGCTCTGTTCCCGGAGCTGGAAGCCGCTGGCCTGGAGCGGGCCGTTGGAGGCCAGGAACGCCGCGGCGGCGAGGAGCAGGGTGAGACGGGGAAGGGGGTTCATGGGGGGAGGCTCCTTGGCGCCGGGATGGTTGGTTTGTTCAAGATCCCAAACAGACGCTTGAAAATACCAAATCCGTTCCGTAGGTCCAGCCAAGGTTTCCGAATGGTTGGTCCGAATCAGTCCTGTCCCAGGGTTTCCCGCAGGCGGGCATAGCCGCTTTTGCTGACCGGGAGCCGGGTGCCGTCCTGGAGGACCGCGACCCAGCTCTCCGTTTCGGTCTGCTCCAGGCGCACCAGCCGATCGAGCTGGATGATGAAGCTGCGGTGGATGCGCAGGAAGCGTTTGGGGTCGAGGCGCTGCTCCAGGCTGGCCAGGGTCTGCTGCTTGAGGTGTCCCTTCTCCGGGGTCTTGAGCAGCACGTAATCATCCTGGGCCTGCACATAGTCGAGTTTGGCCAAGGGGATCAGGGTGACCTTGGCGCCATCCTTCACCACGATGCGGTCCAGGGGCCAGTCGCCCCTGGCGCTTCCGGAGAGTTCCGTGGCGTGGAGCCGGGTGGGGCTGCCCTGGTCCAGGCGGGCCTTGGCCCGCTGGAGGGCCTCCTCGAAGCGGTCGGCGGCGAAGGGCTTCAGCAGGTAGTCCACTGCGTGCACATCGAAGGCCCGCAGGGCGTGCTGGTCGTAGGCGGTCACGAAGATCACCACGGGCTGGGGATCCAGCAGCTCCAGCACTTCGAAGCCATCCAGCTTGGGCATCTGGATGTCCAGGAAGACCAGATCCGGCTTGCGCTCCGAGACGGCCTTCACCGCATCGAAGCCATTGGCGCACTCCGCCAGCACGGTGAATTCGGGATGGGCGGCCAGGTGCTCCCGGACCACTGCCCGGGCCAGGTCCTCGTCGTCCACGATGAGGGCGGTGTACGTGCGCTCGGTCATGGCTGGGCCTCCTTAGGTTCCCGGGGGATCCCGAACACCACCGTGTGGCGGCCTTCCTGGATCCGGGTCTGGAAGTAGGTGTGGTGGCCGAAGCATCCCTGGAGCCGCTGCTTGACCTGCTGGAGACCCAGGCCCAGACCCACGGGGGGCTCGGCGTCGGCATCCACGGGATTCTCCACGGTGACTTCGGCGTAGGGGCCGTGGGGGACCACGGCGATGCGCAGCAGGCCCCCCTCGGGCACCTGGGCGATGCCGTGCTTGATGGCGTTCTCCACCAGGGGCTGCAGCAGCAGGGTGGGCACCGCCACCGCCTTCAGGGCTTCGTCCACCTCCCAGGCCACCTGGAGCCGCGAACCGAAGCGGATCTGCTCGATGGCCAGGTAGCTGCGGGCCAGCTCCAGTTCTTCGGACAGAGGCACCGAGCCTTGCTCCCCCAGGCGAAGGCTCGTGCGCAGGAACGTGGAGAGCAGCACGCACATCTCCCGGGCCCGTCCGGGATCCAGAGTGGTGAGGGCGCTGATGGAGTTGAGGCTGTTGAACAGGAAGTGGGGGTTGAGCTGGGCCCGGAGGGCCTTCAATTCCGCCTCCCGGGCCAGCACCCGCAGTTCCTGTTCCGTCCGTTCGGAGGTGCGGCGTTGTTCGAGGGCGGCCAGGACGTAGTGCAGGGCCAGGCTGCCGAGGTAGAGCAGGGTGCCCATCGAAGCGAAGAAGGCCCACGGGGTGGACCACGCGCGGGGATCCACCTTCAGATCCGGGAACCGGCCCAGACCCCAGGCGATCAGCCAGCCGCAGCCGGCCCAGAGGTTGCCCAGCACCAGGGCGGCCATGAGCCAGGCGGGCCAGCGCCCCCGGCCCTGGGTCCGTTCCAGGGGGAAGGCCCGGCAGAGGTGCCAGCTGGTCAGGAACAGCCCCGAGCCCAGGATGGCCAGGGGCAGGGCCACCAGGGTTGAACCCAGCCAGGTCCAGCCCAGGGTTCTTCCGGCCACCAGGAGGAGCAACGCCACAGGAACCCACCCCAGCAGGTAGGTTCCCAGGCGCGCGCGGTCCTTGAGGATCGGATGCATTTGGCGTTCGGTTCTTCAGTTCTTCAGTTCGATGCCGCCGAAGAGGATGAGGCCGGTCACCACCAATCGGGGGCGCGCTTCCGGAGAGGAGGGCACCGGGATGCGCTTGTCGCTGACGCCCCCGAAGATGGCCGTGGCCTGGATCAGCACATCCCAGCCTTCGGGCACCCGCAGATCCCCACCGCCGAACATCACGAAGCTGTCCAGCCGGGCCGAGGGCCCTTCCATCTCGGCCTGCCGCAGATCGATGTCGAAGCCGCCGAAGATGGCCGTGAGTTCGCCGCCCTTGAAAGCCTGGATCCGGCTGCGCTGGTCGAAGCTGCTGAGGATGGCGTGGCCCCGGAGGAACCCTTCGGCCTGTTGCAGTTCGGGGGGCACCTTCCGATGCCGCTTCAGTCCGTGGAGCACGATGAAAATGCCTACCGTGATGAAGATGGCCGGGAGGAAGAGGTCGTCCATGCTTCCGCCGCCCAGGGTCTTGAGCAGCAGGAGACCGCCGAGGGCCACGAGCAGGTAGCCGCTGGTGCAGCGCCAGGCGCAGTTCCAGAGCTTCACCAGGCCGATGCCCACCAGGACCAGGGGCCAGAGGCGGAAGATGTAGTGCAGGTAGCCGAAGCCGAGCTCGTCCAGCAGCAGCGCGGCGCCGAAGCAGATCACGGCGATGCCGATGACCAGGGCTGGGGAGATGGCGCGGGAGGCCTTGGACGCATTCATGGCGGGATCCGGATCAGGCGTGGGGTTGGAGATCACGGGGGTCATCGGAGGCTCCCTTCGTCATCCTGACAGACGGGTTCGGGTTTCCGCAGGGCGCGGAGGGTCATGATCAGGCCCACCCAGATCACGGCCACGGGCCAGCCCCGGTCTACCCAGGTCCAGCACTCGAGGAAGGCCGCCTGGAGTCCGAGCCCCAGCAGGATGAGCGCATGGCCGCCCGTGCTGCCCAGGAACCCTTTGCGGATCAGTTTCTGAAGGCCCGAAAGGACCAGCACGAGGGGCCAGAAACGGAGGGTCTGGTCCAGGGAGACCGTGTTCATGCGGTCCAGCAGCAGGGCCACGCCGAGGGCGATGCAGGCCAGGCCCGCCACGAGGGCCCCCGTGAACCGGCGGGAAGGGCCGTGCGGAGTGGGATTCATCGGGACCTCCAGAAACGGATGCCCATCGAGGTGATGGGAGCCCAGAGCGCCAGCCCCAGGAGAAGGAGCAGAACAACCGGGGCTGCAGGTGCGGGACCGAGGGTTGCAGGGGCCATGACGCTCTCCATGTCCCAAGCTACGGGCCTGCCTCCCGCCCGGGCCACCGGGATTCGGCGAACGCAGGACCCCCATCGGTGAACGGCAGTTCAGGCCCAGTCCACCTGTCCGCCCACCAACGAGCACTTGATGGAGCTCCTGGTCATGCTCGACGCCGTCAAGCGGGCCTCGGCCTGCCGCATCGCCGCGGTCATCCCATACTTCGGCTATGCCCGTCAGGACCGCAAGGCCTCGG
>MWBB01000154.1 GCA_002068835.1 Acidobacteria bacterium ADurb.Bin340
CGATTGGACCATCCAGCCGTTTTTCGGGGCGTAGAACTCCCAGGCGTTCGCCACGCTGGACCATCGGGTGACCTTGCCACCCTGGCCCGCCCAGGCGCCCGTGGGGGCAGCGCCGATGATGTAGAGATCGCCGTCCGCGGGAGAACCGGGAGGCGTGTTCGTGAGGTAGCCCTTGGCGTTGGCCATAACGAGGCCGTCCAGCCCGCGCCACTGGCGCATCAGCTCGCTGTAGTGCCCCTCGCCTTCGTTGCCGTTCACCAGCAGTCCGAGGTTGGGTCCATTCGTCAACGACATGTTTCCTCTCCTTATCCTTGAACGCCGCCGAGGTGTTGGCCCAGGGTCATGCCCAGGCCGGTCATGACCACGCCAGGGGTGGTGCGCGTGGTGCCGGTCAGGCCGTTGTTAACCGGGGTGATGCGCAGCTGCACGGCCTTCGTCCCGTCTGCGTTGTCCGCGATCCTCTGCGCCGCAGTATAGGTCTTGGAGGTGCCAGTCTCCGCTGTGAAGGTTCGCTTCACCACGCCACCGACCAGCACCTCCAGGGTGTAGTCGCCCTCTTGTGTGTAGGCGCCCGCGGTGTCCTGGGCCACCAAGTTCGTTCCAGTGCCCTGCGTGACCCGGTTGCGGTGGCTCCAGGTGAAGGCCGCATCCCCGACGGTGGTGGTGGGCCATGAGTCATAGCCCAGGGCGTTGATCTGGACGTTCGCTGGAGGGTAGGGCTTCCAGGCCCTGCTGGAGGTGGTGAGGCTCATGGACGCTGCCGAGCCGATGGCAAGGGTTCCGCGGGGGTTCCGCGGTAGCACCTTGGCCGTCACCGTGAGGTCGGAAGGGTAGGCCGTCTCCTTCGTGGTGCAGGCACCCTCGGACAGGAACCAGACCCGGGCCCCTGCGGAATGGTCGGTGGGCACGGTGTCCAGCACCCCGCGCAGCACACCCGAGAAGGTGAACGTGCCGTCCCCGTTGTCGGTGCAGGTGGTCCAGCCCACGATCTCACCGGTGTCCGCGAAGTAGGCCAGGTTGTCTCCACGGTTGCGGCCCGCGGCATCAGTGCTCTCGTCCACGAGCCTGGCCATGTCCCGGGCCCCTGCCGCGATGGTGAAGCCCGTGCTGTCCATGGCTGCGGTCTTGGCCGGGTAGGAGCCAGCCAGCACACCAGACGGGGTCATGTTCGTCAGGTCGTTGCTGGCAAAGTAGCCTGCACCCTCGTCCACCCAGACCTCCGCTGCGAACGTGGTGCCGTCCCCGCGGGCCGCCATGGCCATCGCCCAGCGTTCCTGTCCGACGAGCCAGTAGGGCGCCTCCACCAGCACCTGGGCCGACACGGCCACGGGAGGGGCGATGGGGTCGGACCAGCCAGTTCCGCCAGGGTCGGCGTAGGCCGTGGAGGCCACCGCGAACACGTCCTCCACCGCGTCGATCTCGATCCTGCCCTCATCCAAGGCACCGTAGCGAATGTTCGTCACCCTCAACACCATGTCGGACCAGGCCGGGCCGCTGGGCGGCTGCCAGGTCAAGCGGAAGGCGGAACCGGGCCTGAGGTTCCAGGCCTTGCGGTTCACCACCAGCTTGAACTGGGCAAGCGGGTAGCTGTGAGTCTTCATCTCCCGCACCGCCACCTTCAGCGCGATGGCCGCGTTGCTGATCCCCTTGAAGGTGAAGGTCTCGGTGGCCAGTTCACCCCGCACCGCATAGTTCGCGGTCTCCTGGGCCTGCACGACGCGATCCTGGAAGTTCGCGGTGCGGTCCAGGTATTCGATTTTCACCTCGTTCAGGGTGTCGGCCCACGAGGCCCGGCTGAACTCGGGCTCCTCCAGCAGGTCGTCCTGTGTGACCTCCAGAAGATTCCCCGCCACGTAGTCGGCCCGCACCAGCTTGATCGTCCACTTCCCGGTGCTGGGGTCGGTGTAGATCACCGCATCCACCGTGCGGCACACCTCCGAGAGCACGGTGTCGGCGCTCGAATCAGCATCGAGCAGGAGGCTCATGCCGAACCCCTCGGTGTAGAGGGTGTCGGCGGCGGTCTGGAAGCTAGCCAGGTCGAAGCGGCCGGATGGGATGCCAAGGCCGAACTCAGCGGACTGCATGAGGTCGAGGACGATGTAGACCGGGTTGGCGTCCCCGTTGATGTTCGCCTTGGCGGCGTTCATCCCGGCAGGCGTTGGGCACTTTCGAACGACCCAGGCCCACTCTTTGATGTATTGCGAGGTTCCCACATAGACGCCACGCAGCACGGCATGACAGAGGCCAGGATAGGCCGGGGCGGTGTGCCCGAATTGGCTGGTGAGGTAGTTGTCGGACTGCTGGGTGGAGACGCCGCGGTAGAAGGCCACGGTGCCCTTGATGCCGCCCTCCTTCTCGTCCCCACCGAACAGGTCCGGCTGGTCGATGGTGAGCACCCGGTAGTCTTCAGGGCTCCCGATGGTGCTGGAGGTGAAGGGGCACACCTTGTCGCCGATCCGAAGCTCCACCAGCGCATCGATGGGGCCGTGGCACAGGGCCATGTCCATGCCGAGCGAATACTTGTATCCCACCGTGACCTTCTTGGCCCCGATGCCGAGGAACCCGCCCGACTTCTTCTTGATCGGGTCCACCCGCAGGTCACCCCACCAGGTCACGTTCGGGCCGCTGATTTTGCAGGTGCCAGCCACGTAGGAGATGACACGGCCCTCTTGGGCCGTTGGAACCTGAAAGTCCCCGGCGGCCGAGGGCGTGGCGTCCTTCGGCTTCTTCTGGAGCAGGGCCGAAAGGACCGTTGTGCCGATGAAAAGGAACAGGGTGAACCAGAAGGCCATGCCTACTCCACCCCGTTGAACGGGTTCTTCGTCGGGATCTTGTCGAACCCGAAGAACTTGGCCAGGTTGTTGAACTTCGAGAGGCAGACGGCCCTGGTCCGCATGCAGCCAGCGTAGGCCGTCACCGTGTCGCCGACCTGCAGCCCGTCCATCGGGGCGATGAGGCGCACCTGGTTCCCGGTGTGGGAGATGATCATGCGGCGCTGCGTCCCCTTCTCCAGGTAGCCAGCATCGAGCCAGCCGCTGGCCTGGTTGCCGAACACGGTGGCCGTGACCAGATCGGATGACACGCTGCTCACCACGCCCGTGAGCTTGAAGCTGTTCTTGTCCACCGCACACCCGGAGTCGTAGAGCACCCGGTTGCACTGGCACTGGTATTTCGGCCCAGGCACCCGACGCTTCAGCACATCCTGCTCGGGCACCACGGTCAACTCGCAGACCTCCCCGAACATGGCCGAGGCCACCCGGCCCGTGAAGTTCATCACGGTCTCGCTGTCTGCCTCCCCGTCGTGGCCCCGGTAGATCACGAGGGACATGGGCGCCTCGGGGATGTAGGAGACGAACCTGGCCGCCACATCGTTCGTCTTGGGGATCTCCACCTTGATCGATCCGCTGCCCAGTTCCTGGTTCTGGTCGATCTCCGTCCGCTGGATCGTCTCGGGTGCGTAGGTCTGCCCGCCGTAGGCCCTGGCCTTGTCCCCGCTGGTGTAGCGCCAGGCCTCCAGGCCCGACTCGAACAGGTAGAGTTCGAACGGCTGGCCCTGGTAGCGGCTGGTTTCTCGCCCTGCGTAGCTCACGATGGGATCTCCCTCGGGACCTCAGTGAACCGCATGGAGGCCTCCGCTAGAGTTTGGTGGTGCCAGAAGACCTCGACAACATCGGAGGCCATCCTGACCAGGTGGAGGAAGGAGACCATCGTGGTCGCGGCGGGGATGGTCGTGCCGACGGCGGAATCAAGGGTCAGCACCTCCGTCCCGTTGCCGGGGTTCGTGGCCCCTGTGATCCGGCGGTAGATCATGGTTCCGTTCTGGAGGATCAGGGCGATCTGCCGCCTGGAGGTCTGCGGGAATTGATACTTCAGGAACCCCGTGTCCTTGATGGTGAGGCTGGTGTCGATGGCCGCGGCTCCCTGGTTCAGCACCAGGTCGTGCCGCCAGCTTGGAACCCAGAACGGGACCGCCCGGCCCTTGCGGGCCAGCAGGAAGGCCTGGAGGACACCGATCTCGGTGCGGCCGTCCAGGAACCAGTCGAATTCCAGTTCAGCCCGGGACACCCCGGCCCGGTCCTCCACCGTCACCTTCCCCAGCCCCGAGTCCAGCCTGACCAGGGAGCGGAGGAACGAACGGCGGGGGTCCTTGGTGCGGTTGGGGTGCACCTCCAGCACGTTGAAGCCCAGGTAGTCGGTCATCACGCCACCTCGCAATCGAAGGAGACCTGGAAGATCGAGGCCCAGTTCACAGGATCGTCCACATCCACGACCTCGGCCATGCGGCCCAGCTTCATGGGCACGACGATGGTGCCGACCGGCCAGGTGCCCGCCACCTGCGAGGACAGGGCCACGGAGCCAGAGGCCACCGTAAGGACACCCAAGGCCTCCCAGGCGTGCTGATCGGCCCATAGCATCACCAGGCCGCCAGCCTCGAATGAGGCCCGGCCAGTGGTGTCCACCTGGAGGCTCGTGGCCCCCGGCGTGGCCTGCGCGGTGAGCATGGACGCGTCAGGCCACCAGGGCACACCGAACATGCGGCCCTGCCATCCGAACAGGAGGGCATCCATGGCGGCCGAGTCCCTGGGCTCCAGGGTCACCACCCGGAACGCGGCCCCATAGCGGGGCTTGGTGCGAAGCTGGACCCGTTGCTCCTGGCCGGAGGTGGCCGACAGCACATCCGTCTTGAACTCGATGGTCTCGGTGAACCCGTCCGACCAGTCGATCTCGGGGCTGAAGACCGTGATCCTGGTGCCGGTCACCGTCATGTCGGCGCCGGTCTCGCCGGTGAAGTTCCAGGTGGCGACGGTGGCGATGGTGGCATCCCCATCGGTGCCGAGGGTGGCGGTGTAGATGGAGGCCTGGCCAGGCCCGAAGTTCGCGGCGCTGCCGAGGCCGCCTGAGACCTGGAGCCCGCCCGCGCCCGAGATTGTGATGTTGGTGAGAGCCTTGGACGCCAGCATGTCGGTGTTCCACACCTCCACGTCCCAGACCACGGAGGAAAGCAGGAACCCCACGTCCTTTGACCGCGGGATGACCAGCACCTTCCCAAACAGTTCAGACCAGCCGAACATGGGCTCCTGGGTTCCCACGATGGCCTGGGACTCCAGCGCCACCACGCCGGAACCGGACCAGGCCCCGCCGTTGAACGATGAGCCCACGGCCCCGCCTCCAAACGTGGCCGTGTGCTGCCCAAGGTCCTGCGTGAGAACCGAAGGGAACCCCTGGACCTCCCCTCGTGCGTAGTAGCCAGTCAGCACGGCCATTAGGTAACCTTCTTCACCACGAAGTTCGGGAAGACCATGTAGCTGTCGGCACCAATGGCGAAGGTGCTGCCGACGGCGAATCCCTTGGCGGTTGCGTTGCTGAGATAGACGCCGGGCACCCGACCGAGCAATGAGAGGCCGCCAGCATCACGCTCCACATAGGCCCAGATCGGGAACAGCACTGCCTGGCCGTTCAGGGAGCTGGTCATTCTGGCCATCAAAGCGCTGGTAACCCTGGGGATCGCAGCGGGCATCGTGTCACCCCCAGGGACTGCACATGCGCCGCCCTTCCCGGTGTAGCCATACAGGATGTTTGATGTGTCATCGAGGCAGATCCACTTCCCCGTGAAGGCATCCACATCGGCGCGGACATAGTTGCATCCGTA
>MWBB01000155.1 GCA_002068835.1 Acidobacteria bacterium ADurb.Bin340
CTGGAGAGAATGCCGAGATCCGGGGGTGGCACCAGACCCTCTGTCCATGGTGCCGAAAGGAAAAGGAGCAGCGAAGATCTGGCCAGGATTCGGCCGATTGATCGTCCTGTTTCCCGAAGGCGAGGCTCCCTCAGCAACGTCAACCGCCGACGGATCACCGATCCGAGGAATCGGACTCGGTCCGCACCCCAGGGGCAATTAGATACGTGTGAGATACGGGCACTTTTGGGGGGTCGCTGGAGGTTCGAATCCTCCCCAAAAGAAAACCCCCGAAACCTAATGGTGACGGGGGTTTGTTGGCGGAGAGTAAGAGATTCGAACTCTTGATACGGTCACCCGTATACACGATTTCCAATCGTGCTCCTTCAGCCACTCGGACAACTCTCCTGAGACCGTGGCGCCTGCCGTGACAGGAAGGGTGAGTCTAGCACGGGGTATGGGGCGGGCCAAGGCCGCATTGTTCGGGGTCAGGCTCAGGTCCAAGATGGAGTCATGGATACGATCCTGCGCGCCACAGCCTCGGAAGTGCTTGCACGGGTGGAAGGAACCCGGCCGGTGGGTGAGCGCCCCCAACTGCTGGCCGCACTGGAAGGCACCGCCCTGCTGCGCAGCCGCTCGGGGCTTGAGGCGCGCCCGGTGGCTCAGCTCCCGTCGTCCCTGGACTTGGCGCATCTCATAGACCACACCCTGCTCAAGCCCCAGGCCTGCGCGGTGGAGATCGACCAGCTCTGCGACGAGGCCCGCACCTACGGCTTCGCTTCGGTCTGCGTGAACCCCCTCTGGGTACCCCGGGCGACCCGGAACCTGGAGGGCAGCCCTGTGCGGGTCTGCACCGTGGTGGGTTTCCCGCTGGGGGCCACGACCTCCCGCAGCAAGGCGGAGGAGGCACGGGAGGCCCTGACCCAGGGGGCCCGGGAGGTGGACATGGTGCTGGCCCTGGGAGTCGCCAAATCCGGCGACTGGGAGGGTGTTCGCAGGGATTTCGGAACCCTGCGCGAAGCCACCTCCGGCGCGGTGCTCAAGGTGATCCTGGAAACCTGCCTGCTCACCGATGAAGAGAAAGCCCACTCCTGCCGCCTGGCTGCCGAGGAGGGCCTGGACTTCGTCAAGACCTCCACAGGGTTCTCGACCGGCGGCGCCACGGAAGCCGATGTAGCACTGATGCGATCCGCCGTGGGCGCCCGTTGCGGCGTAAAGGCTTCTGGAGGCATCCGCGATTACGCCGGGGCGATCCGGATGGTGATGGCCGGGGCCACCCGCCTGGGGCTTTCCAGCTCCCTGGCTGTGGTGGCCGGGGGGAAGGTGGACGGCGAAGGCTACTGACCCGCCTCGGGAACTTGCCTACCAGCAGGTGCGCTATGCTGGTTTCCGTCTGTGGGAGGTCAGTGTGGCCAAGCTTGATCTGGTGATGTTCGAAGAGGAGTACAAAGTGCTCCAGGAGATCATCACCCGGCTCCAGACGGAGTCCTCCAGCAAGGTTGTTTTCCTGGTGGACAAGAACGGCCAGCAGATCGCGGCCTCGGGGGATGTGCGCAGCATCGATGCGACCAGCCTCGCCTCCCTGACCGCCGGCAACGTGGCCGCCACGGACGGCCTAGCCAAACTCATTGGCGAGAAGGAATTCACCCTCCTCTTCCACGAAGGGGAGAAGGACAATCTCCACATCAGCATCGTGGGGAAGCGGGGCATCCTGGTGGTGATCTTCGATCAGAGTTCCAGCCTCGCCCTGGTGCGCCTGCGGGTGAAGAAGTCCAGCCGGGAACTCCAGGAAATTTTCGACAAGGTCGAGCAGCGGGCCCAGAATCAGGCCGGCGAAACCAACTTCGAAAGCCCGTTCTCGGAAATCACGGACGAGGACATCGACCGACTCTTCGGCGATTGACCGGGAGCGGCCATGACCTTCATCAACTACGCCTCCCGCGAGATCAACTGCAAGATCGTCTACTACGGCCCTGGCCTGTGCGGGAAGACCACCAACATCCAGTGGATCTTCGAGCAGGCCAACCCCGACAAGCGGGGCAAGCTGGTGAGCCTGGCCACCGAGACGGACCGCACCCTCTTCTTCGACTTCCTGCCCCTGGACATGGGAACGGTGAAGGGCTTCAAGGTGCGCTTCCACCTCTACACGGTGCCCGGCCAGGTCTTCTACGATGCGAGCCGCAAGCTCATCCTGCGGGGCTGCGACGGGGTGATCTTCGTGGCAGACAGCCAGCGGCCCCGGATGGAAGCCAACATCGAGTCCATCGCCAACCTGGCCACCAACCTCAAGGAGAACGGATTCGACATCCGCTCGATCCCCTACGTGCTCCAGCTCAACAAGCGCGACATGCCCACCGCCGCGCCGGTCGAGGAGATGGAGCGCCTCCTGCGCTTCCGCAGCGAGCCCACGATCGAGGCCGTGGCGAACCAGGGCACCGGCGTCATCGAAACCCTCAAAGCCTGCGCCCGCCAGATCCTCATGGAACTCCAGCGGGGCTGAGTTCCCGCCTTGATTTCCGATGGGTCCCCGCTAGAATGATCCTTCCGGTCCGGTGTAGCTCAGTTGGTTAGAGCGCCTGACTGTTAATCAGGATGTCGGGGGTTCAAATCCCTCCACCGGAGCCAGATCACGGGCCGCCTCGGGCGGCCCGCTTTGTTTCCATCCCAAGGGATTTGAACCCCCGAGTGGCAGCCGCCCGGTGAGCGCCCCGGACCGGCCGTCCAGGGGACGGACGGAACGGGAGCAGGCGCGAACCGCTGGCGGCAACGGGTTCAAATCCCTCCACCGGAGCCAGATCACGGGCCGCCTCGGGCGGCCCGCTTTGTTTCCATCCCAAGGGATTTGAACCCCCGAGTGGCAGCCGCCCGGTGAGCGCCCCGGACCGGCCGTCCAGGGGACGGACGGAACGGGAGCAGGCGCGAACCGCTGGCGGCAACGGGTTCAAATCCCTCCACCGGAGCCAGATCACGGGCCGCCTCGGGCGGCCCGCTTTGTTTCCATCCCAAGGGATTTGAACCCCCGAGTGGCAGCCGCCCGGTGAGCGCCCCGGACCGGCCGTCCAGGGGACGGACGGAACGGGAGCAGGCGCGAACCGCTGGCGGCAACGGGTTCAAATCCCTCCGCCTCACGCAGGCTCCACCGGAGCCTGCTCCCGCTCGCTTCCGCTCTCTGAGTCGGAGCCTCCCACCGGAGCCAGATCACGGGCCACCTCGTTGTGGTCCGAAAGTTTGCCGTCTGACCGGATACTCGATGAAGCGGAAGGCCCTGCGCGGCATCTCAGGAGCATGGCGCCCCGAAGGTGCCGGAACGCTACCCGGGGCTCCAGCCCTATACTGTGCCGCGAGGTTTCCGCCATGTCCGATGCCCCCATCCAGGCCACCCTCAGCCCCGCCGAGTGGAAGCTCGTCCAGGAGCTGCGCACGCTGCCCGACAGCCCCCTGAAGGATCGGGTCCACGCCGTGCTGGGCGAATTCCTGTTCTTTATCCGCAACCCCAAGTGCCAGGGCGTTGGCATCGAGGGTTTCCCGTGCGGCACGCCGCAGTCCTCCTGCGAGGACTGCCACCGCATCTGGAACACTCTGGAGCTCATTTCCGAGCGGGCCAAGCAGCGCCCCGAAGGACAGGGCTGCTGCTGATCAGCCTTGCAGGGGATCTTCCGGCCAGCGGTGTTTGGGATAGCGCCGGCTGAGCTGGGGCCGGAGCTCCCGGTAGGCCCGTTGCCAGAACCCTGCGAGATCCGTGGTGACCTGGACGGCCCGCTGGTTGGGTGCGAGCAGGTGCAGCACCAGGGGAAGACGGCCCTCCGCCAGGCGGGGGGCTTCTTTCATGCCGAAGAAATCCTGGAGGCGGCTGGCCAGCACAGGGGCTTCACCCCCGTAGTCGATGCGGACCCTGCGCCCCTTGAGGACCACCGTTTCCGGCAACCAGGCTTCCAGCAACCGGACGGCTTCTGAGCCCAGGACGGATCGCAAGGCGGAACCTCCATCCGCCGCCTCCAGTTCCTTCAACGTGCGCAGCCCCAAAGCGGCCTTGCAAACCGTGGCACGACGCAGGGCCTCCCCTTCGGGCAGGCCAAGATCCGGCCGGAGGCGGGCCAGCCAGGCGGCCCGCTGGAGCAGTCCATCCCAACGATCCCCCAGCGTATTCCGGGCCAGGGCCGCTTCCGGCAGTTCCATCAGATTGACGTGGAGCATCTCGGCACCGAGCATCCGCGTGTCGACGCGGAGATCATGCTCATGCTCGTTCATTACCTGCATCGCCTCGGTCTCCAGGCCGTTTCCCTCGAGATCAATTCGCTAGGATGCGCCGAATGCCGTCCGAATTTCAAGAAGGCCGTCGTCGATTTCTTCGCCGGCCGCGAAACGGAACTCTGCGGCGATTGCGCGCGGCGTCTGCGGACAAATCCGCTGCGCATCTTCGACTGCAAAACGGAACCTTGCCGGGCGATCGTCGCGGACGCACCCAAGCTTTCCGATCATCTTTGCGCGTCCTGCAGAGAACATTTCGACGCCGTCCGGAAGGCCCTGGATGTCTTCGCGCTCCCCTACCGGATCAACGACCGCATGGTCCGCGGTCTCGACTACTATTGCCGGACCGCCTTTGAGATCACGACGGAGCACCTGGGCGCCCAAAACGCCGTCGCCGGCGGTGGGCGTTACGATGGACTCGTTCGCGATCTGGGCGGACCGGACATCCCGGGCATCGGTTTTGCGATCGGCATGGAGCGCCTGATTTCGCTCCTCCCCGAGCAGAAAGCGGCCGGCGGGCGTAACCTCGACCTCTTCATCGCCGCCATCGGAGAGAAGGCGCAGGAAGCCGCCTGCGGACTCTGCAATCGCCTCCGCATGCGCGGCCTGGCGGTGGAAATGGAAATCGGCGGCAAGAGCCTCAAGAGCCAGATGAAGAGGGCGGACCGTCTCGGTTGCCGCTACACGCTTTTTCTGGGTGAAAACGAACTGGCCGGAGGCAGCGCCGGTCTGCGGGACATGAAAAGCGCCACGCAGGAAAGCCTGCCGCTTTCGGGGATCGAGGAATCGATTATCGATCGTCTTCAAACGAGGTAAGGAACTTGGCCGAATTCATTACGGAGAAAAAGAGAAGCCATTACTGCGGTGGAGTGACAGCCGCCGAGGACGGCCGTGAGGTCGTCTTGATGGGATGGGTGCATCGCCGCAGGGATCACGGTGGCGTCATCTTCATCGATCTTCGGGACCGTGAAGGGCTTGTCCAGGTCGTCTTCAACCCGGACATCGCCCCGGACGCCCATCGCGAGGCCCATCGCATTCGCAGCGAATACGTGCTCGCCGTCGCGGGAGATCGAGGTCATGGCGGGCAGGCTGGAAATCCTCAACGAGTCGAAGACTCCGCCTTTCCTCCTCGATGCCCAGGAGGAGATCTCGGAAAACGTCCGCCTGAAATATCGCTACCTCGACCTCCGCAGGCCCGCCCTGCAGAAGAATCTCATCCTTCGCAGCCGCGTGGCGGCGGAAACGAGAAACTTCTTTCAGCGGGAAGGCTTCATCGAAGTGGAGACGCCCTTCCTGACCAAGAGCACCCCGGAAGGGGCGAGGGACTACCTGGTC
>MWBB01000156.1 GCA_002068835.1 Acidobacteria bacterium ADurb.Bin340
CGGGCGGGGGCTGGCGAAGGTGTCCAGTTCCTTGCTGGGCTGGGTAACGGTGCGCTGGGGCAGGGTCTTGAGGGTGGGCTGGGGTTTGCGGGCGGGCATGGGTCCTCAGAGGCGGAAGGAATCCGGAATGAAGGCGTAGGGGATGGGATCGGGGTGGCCGGCCTCGTGGAAGCCTCGCAGGCGCAGCAGACAGGAGTCGCAACGCCCGCAGGCTTCGCCTTCGCCCTGGTAGCAGGACCAGGTGAGGTGCAGCGGCGCCTGAAGCTCCAACCCACGGGCCACGATCTGGGCCTTGGTGCAGTGGATCAGGGGGGCATGGAGGCGGAGCCGGGTTTCGGGTTTGGTGCCCAGGTTGGCGGTCTGCTCGAAGGATCGCAGGAAGGCCTCGCGGCAATCCGGGTAGCCGCTGCTGTCCTCCTCCACGAAGCCCACGAAGAGGTGGCCCGCACCCAGCACCTCGGCCCAACTCACGCAGCCCGCCAGCAGGTGGGCATTGCGGAAGGGCACGTAGCTGACGGGAACGCCCACGCGATGCAGGTCGCCTTCGGGCAGCGGGATGGAGGGATCCGTCAACGCGGAACCGCCGATGACCCGCAGGCCCTGGAGGTCCAGCACCAGCCGCCGGGAGGCGGGAACCCCGTAGAAATCTGCAATTTCATGGAAGGCGCGGCGTTCGCGGGCCTCGGTGCGCTGGCCGTAGTCCGCGTGGAGCAGGGCCAGGTCGAAACCCGCGGCCCGCGCTTCGGCGGCGGCCACGCAGGAATCCAGGCCTCCGGAAAGGCTGACAACGGCCAGTTCAGCCACGAGCCACCCCTTCCGCCCAGGTTTCCAGGCCATTGAGGCAACCTTCCAGCTCGGCCAGATGGACGGCTTCACGGTCTTCGGGGGCCACCCGGAAGGGTGCGCCATAGCGCACCACCACACGACTGAAGGGGCGCGGGATCAGCAGGGCGTCCCAGGTACGCAGGGCCCAGGCGGTTTCGTAGGCCACGCACACGGGCACGATCCAGGCGCCGGTCTTGCGGCTCACGGCCAGGACGCCGGGCTTGGCCTGCTGGCGCGGTCCCCGGGGTCCATCCACGGTGATGCCCAGATCCCAGCCCTGTTTCACCGCCTGGATCATCTTCACCAGAGCCTGGGCGCCGGAATGGCCCGCCGTGCCCCGCACCGCGTGGATGCCGAACCAGCGCCAGGTGGCGGCGGAACGCTCGCCATCCTTGCTGTCGCTGCTGAGGATCGCGACGCCGCGCGCGGTGCCGTCCCCGGCCTTCCGGCGGAAGGGATAGGCCAGGGGCATCATGAGCAGGCGCCGGTGCCAGAAGGCCAGGATGAAGCGCTGGTCGGAACGGACCAGGGCCTCCACGGGCCCCTCGTCCACCCGCTGCACCCGCAGGGTGAAGGCCAGGAGTTTCACCAGGTGGGCCGCCAGGAAGGGCACCAGCCGGAAATTCAGCCACTGGGAGAAGGGGGAGCCCAGAGGCCGCCCCCGGCGGGCGATCTGGACCTCAGGCGCCATGGTCCGCTCCCCCGGGCAGCTCGGCGCGGGAAATCTCGTAGGTGGCGCCGCAGTAGTCGCAGCGCACCTGGGCCGTGTCCGCGCCTTCCGGGAAGACTTCGGCACGGCGCGCGCCGCTGAACGTGGCCAGCACCTCCATCAGGGATGTCCTGCTGCAGCGGCAGCGGTAGGCCACCTCGGTGGTCGAAAGCACCGAGGGATTGCCGCCCTGGTTCACCCACCGGAGGAGGAATTCGGGATCCCGTTCCCAGGCAGGCACCACCTCCAGGCCCTCCAGGGCATCAATCAGCCGGGCCAGCCGCTCCGGCGGGCAGTCCGGCAAGGGCTCCACCAGCAGCCCTCCGGCGTGGCCCGTATCTGGCTCGCACCAGACGGTGACGCTGGCCTGGATCTGTTCAGACTGCTGAAGGTAGTGCTCCGCCTGGGCCGCAACACCCCCGGGAACCAGGGGCAGATGACCAATGCTGGGTTCCCCCCGCAGACCGCTGCGCATCACCTGGAACAGCCCCGGCGGTTCAATCCAGGCCACGCCCTCCGGCCCTTCGGCCTCATCGAGCATGCCGCGCACCAGCCCATCGGGCCAGGCATCCCCCACGATGGCCTTGGCCCGCCCGGCGCCCCGCAGGAGGACCTGGAGGCGCTCCGCGAACACGCTGCGGGACTGGAGCAGCAGCGTGGCGGTCAGCACCTCGGTGAGCCGGGCGCAGGCTTCGGCCGCAAGATGGGGATGGCCGCGGCGGACCCCATCCCAGAGGGGACTGGCATCCACGACGGCCAGGCGAATACGGTTGTCCTCGGTGAGAGCCCGGACGATGCGGGCGGTCGGCGTTCCATCCATAGGGGACAGTGTACGGCCTTCGGGTACTCTGAACGGGGAGGTGCCATGCCGACGGAAAGCCGCCGCCGGGTGTTGCGGACTCTGCTGGGGGTCTTCGGCCGGGGCCATCGGGTGCCCGAGGATTGGGATCTGGGCCTGGCCCCCGAGGATGCCGCCTTCGCCCAGGCCCTGCTGGGCCTCTGCCTGCGCCGCTGGGGCCGACTCCAGTCATGGATCCGTCCGCGCCTCAAGGATCCCGATCGCGGCATGCCCCTGGGCAGCCAGACGGCCCTGACCCTGGGCCTGGCCCAGCTGGCCTGGATGGAGGGCGTGAGCGATCACGCAGCCGTGCATGAAAGCGTCTCCCTGGCAGCGGATCCCGAACTGGGCTTCCCGCCCCACCGGGGACTGGTGAACGCCCTGCTCCGTCAGGCCGCAAAGGATCGCCGAGGGCTCCGGGAGGATCTGGACCAGCGTCCGGCCGCCCTGGATCGCACCCCCTTCGCCGAGCGGCTGCTGGACGCCGCCCTTCCGGGCGCCGCGCCCGATGCCCGCGAGGCCCTCTGGGCCCGCCTTCAGGTTCCGCCCAGCCCGGTCTTCCGCGCCCTCGGCACGGGTCCGCTGCCGGAAGGCCTGGAAACCCACCCCGCCCTCGAGGGCGCCCTCCGCCTGCGGGAAGACGCGGCCTTTCCGCGAGCCTGGCTCGCCTCGGGCCAGGGCATGGTTCAGGACCTCAGCTCCCAGGCCCTGCTGGCCTTCCGCTGGGACCGGGAGCCCAAGCGCATCCTGGATGCTTGCGCCGCCCCCGGGGGCAAGACCACAGCCCTGGCCCAGCGCTGGCCCCAGGCAGAAATCTTCGCCCTGGAGCGGGACCCCCGCCGCCTTCAGCGCCTGAAGCAGAACCTGGAGGCCCGGAAGGTGAAGGCCCAGGTGGTGGAGGCCGAAGCCATGTCCTGGCTGGCGGGCGGGGGCAAACCCTTCGACCTGATCCTGGTGGATGCCCCCTGCAGCGGCTCCGGCACCCTGCGCAAGCACCCGGAGCTCACCTGGATCGGCGACCGCATCGACCTGCGGCGCCTGGCGGCCCAACAGGACGCACTCCTCCAATCGGCCCTCCAGCGGCTGGCTCCCGGGGGTTGCCTGCTCTATGCGGTGTGTTCCTGGTTCCCCGCAGAAGGCTTCCGGCATCTGGAACACCTGCCCCCGGACCTTCAGCCCCAGGCCGCCTGGCCCGAAGCGCTCCTCCGACGCGTGGACAACCGCGTGGGGTTCGGTCCGGATCCCTTGGGGTGGGATGGGGAAGGTTTCCAGGCCTTTGCCCTCCAACGAGGTTGACGCGTGAACCATGGACTGTTGCCCTTCCTGAGCCTCTGCCTGGCCGCCCAGACGCCTCCGGCCTTCCAGGAGGCCCCCCTCCGGGCCCACATCGCCTTCCTGGCGGATGACCTGCTCGAAGGCCGCGGTACGGGCCAGCGGGGCGGCGCCCTGGCAGTGCGCTACCTGGAAACCCAGCTCCAGGCCCTCGGCGCTAGGCCCGCCTTCGGATCCAGCTACCGCCAGTCCGTGGATCTGATCGGTTTGCGGACCCAGCACGAGCAATCCCGGCTGACGGTCCGGGACCCTGCTTCCGATGGAGAGCCCTGGCGGCTCCAGCCCGACCGGGATGTCTCCTATGTCACGGGTCTGCCGGAGGCGCGGCAGGACCTGGATGCCGAACTGGTCTTCGTGGGCTACGGCATCCGGGAAGGCGCCCGGGACGACTTCAAGAACGCGGATCTCCGGGGCAAGGTGCTGGTGGCCCTGGCGGGTTCTGCCCCCGAAGGCCGGACGGGTTGCTGCGAGCCTCGCCATCAGGCGGGCCGATGGAAGACCAAGTTCGCCCAGGCCCGCGCCCTCGGCGCAGCGGGCCTGCTCATCATCCATCGCACACCCGAGGCAGGCTATGGCTGGGGCGTGGTGACTGCAGGCTGGGGGGGAGAACGATTCCAGCTGGCCACACGGCCTGGCTGCGCGCTCCAGGGCTGGCTTTCCGAAGAGGCCGGAGGCCGTCTCCTCCAAAGGGCCGGCATGGACCTTGAATCCCTGCGGACCGAGGCCGACGCCCACACCTTCCAGCCCCGTCCCCTGGGCCTGCACCTGAACGGAACGCTGCACAGCCGCATCCGTCGGGTCCAGGACCACAACGTGGCCGGCCTGATCCCGGGCCGCGACCCCCGTCTTTCCCAGGAAGCCGTGGTGTTGTCGGCCCACTGGGACCACCTGGGCCGGGACGAAGCCACGGGGGTGATCCGCCCGGGCGCCGTGGACAACGCCACGGGATGCGCCGGCGTGCTGGCCCTGGGGCGGCACCTCGCTGCCCACCCCCCGGCCCGCAGCATCCTGCTGCTCTTCCCGGCCGCCGAAGAACAGGGGCTTCTCGGAGCCGATGCCTATGTGGCGGCCCCGGCCCTGCCCCTGGATCGGACCGTTGCCGTGCTGAACCTGGAAAGCCTCAACACCGCAGGCCCCACCCGGGACATCGGCCTTGCCGGGGCGCAGGGGTCTTCACTGCAGGAGCGGGCCGAAGCCGCTGCCCATCATGTGGGGCTGCGGCCGACCCTGCCAACCGAGGATCCCCAGGCCCTGTTCTTCCGGGCCGACCATTTCGCCTTCGTACGGGCCGGAATCCCCGCCTTCTCGCCCGGCTTTTCCCTGGACGGCGGCTGGGACTATCTGGATGCCGCCTCGGCCGAACGAGCCCGAAGGTTCCTCGCGGAGGGCTACCATCGCCCAGCGGACCGCTACGACGAAGGATGGGACTTGCGTGGCCTCCTCCAGCAGCTGGACTTCATCCTCCACCTCGCCCGCGACCTGGGCAACAGCCCCGAACGCCCGGTCTGGAAGCACGGCCACCGGCCCTTCCTGGCGCCCTGATGCAAGCAGGGGGCGCCTGGCGCCCCCTGCAGAGGTGGATGAATCCCGACATCACTCCTTGGTGAAAACATCCGCCAGCTTGAAGATAGGAAGATACATAGCAACGACGATGAATCCGATGATGCCGCCCAAAACAGCAATAATCAAAGGTTCCATCAGCGCTGTAAGTCCGGCCACTGCGTTATCAACCTCGTCCTCATAGAAATCAGCCACCTTGGACAACATGGCATCCAAGGCACCCGTGGCTTCGCCCACGCCCACCATCTGGACCACCATGGGCGGAAAG
>MWBB01000157.1 GCA_002068835.1 Acidobacteria bacterium ADurb.Bin340
GTGGTGCTGCGTCGCGTCTGACCCTGTCCCGGGCTTTCCGCGCCGGCCTCCGGGCCGGCGCCTTTGTATGCTGTTGACTGGAGGTTTCCATGGAGCGAATCGGTTTGATCCTGGCGGGCGGCGCCCTGATTCTGAGTGCCCAGGAGGCCGCTCCGGCTCCTCGGCCTTGGACGGATGTGGCCACCCTCTCCTTCGTGGCCACCGGCGGAAACGCCGAAGGCCAGACCATCGGCTTCGCCAACGATTTTGGCTACAAGTGGCGTCTCTCGGCCCTGACGGTGAAGGCGGGGGCCATCCGCGTCTCGACCACCACGGTGGCCCGCAGCGCCACGGGAACCAGCCTCGATGATGCGGTGGTGACGGAAACCCGCACCCGGACCACCACGGCCGAGGCCTACACGCTGCAGTCTCGGCTGGACCATCGCTTCCGGGAGGACGGGCGTTTCTATGCCTTCGGCGCGGCGGGCTGGGAGCGCAACCGCCCTTGAGAACCGCTACACCACGGGTGTCGGCGTCGGCTATCTCTGGATCGAATCCGACCGCACCACCTTTCGCACGGATGGCGGCTTCGGTTGGACCCGGGAGCAGCCGCTCATCGAGCAGCCGGGCTTCAAGGGGCGCTTCGGAACCGCCAACGTGGCGGCTCTCTACAAGCAGAAGATCGGGGCATCCTCCCTCTACACCGCTGAGCTGGCCGGAACCCAGAACCTTTCCAGCAGCGAGGACTGGTTCGGCGTGCTGAAACAGTCCCTGACCGTGAGCCTCAACAAGACCCTGGCTCTGAAGGTGGGCTATGACATGGCCTACCGGAACCAGCCCAACCTGATTCCCGTGGACGTGTTCGACCTCAGCACCCCTCCGGTGAACCTGGGGCAGGTGAGCGTGGAGGCCAAGGAACTGGACACCCTGTTCACCACGAGCCTCGTGATCACGTTCTGATTTTTTTCGCTGGCGGCGGTGCCTGGGCCACAATGGTCCCATGCCCGCCGCCGCGCCTTTCGAACTGGTTGCGCCCTACGATCCTGCCGGGGACCAACCGGAGGCCATCGCGCAACTGGTGGAGGGCATTACCCGGGGCGACCGCTGCCAGACCCTGCTGGGGGTCACGGGCTCCGGGAAGACCTACACGATGGCGGCCACCATTGCCCGCCTGAACCGCCCGGCGCTGATCTTCGCGCCCAACAAGACCCTCGCCGCCCAGCTGTTCAGTGAGTTCAAGCAGTTCTTTCCGAACAACGCGGTGGAGTACTTCGTCAGCTACTACGACTACTACCAGCCCGAGGCCTACGTTCCGGCGCGGGACCTGTTCATCGAGAAGGACGCGAAGATCAACGAGGAGCTGGAAAAGCTCCGCCTCTCCGCCACCCGCTGCCTGCTGGAGCGCCGGGACACCATCGTGGTGGCCTCGGTGAGCTGCATCTACGGTCTGGGCGATCCCACCAGCTACATGAACCTCTCCGTGAGCCTGCAGCGGGGAGCCACCCGGGACCGGGCGATGCTGCTGCGGGATCTGGTGGCCATCCAGTACGTTCGGAACCAGATGAGCTTCGAACCGGGCGTCTTCCGGGTGCGGGGCGATGTGGTGGAGGTCTGTTCGGCCTACGAGGACGTGGCCTACCGCATCGAACTCTGGGGCGACGAGGTGGAGCGCCTCTCGAAGATCGATCCGCTGCGGGGCACGGTGATCGAAACGCTGGACCAGCTCACCATCTGGCCCAAGACCCACTACGTGACCCCCGAGGACAAGCTGGCCCGGGCCATCCGTGAGATCAAGGCGGAACTGGAGATCCGGGAGGACGAACTCCGGGCCCAGGGCAGGATCGTGGAACTCCAGCGCCTCCATCAGCGCACCATCTACGACATCGAGATGCTGAAGGAGATGGGGGTCTGCAGCGGCATCGAGAACTACAGCCGGTTCCTTGATGGCCGGAAACCGGGGGAGCCGCCCCACACCCTGCTGGATTATTTCCCGGAGGACTTTGTCCTCTTCATGGATGAAAGTCATGTGGCCATCGGCCAGCTCCACGGGATGTACAACGGGGACCGAAGCCGCAAGACCACCCTGGTGGATTACGGCTTCCGCCTGCCTGCGGCCCTGGACAATCGGCCTCTGAAGTTCGAGGAGTTCGAAGCCCGCGTCAAGCAGCTGGTCTTCGTGAGCGCCACGCCCGGCGACTACGAGCTCCAGCAGAGCGGTGGCGTGGTGGTGGAGCAGGTGGTGCGCCCCACGGGCCTGGTGGATCCGGCGGTGGAAGTCCGTCCGGTGGCCAACCAAGTGGACGATCTGCTGGCGGAGATCCGCGCCACGGTGGCCCGGGACGAACGGGTGCTGGTGACCACCCTCACCAAGAAGCTGGCGGAACAGCTCACCACCTACTACCGGGAGGTGGGGGTGAAGGCCGAATACCTCCACAGCGAGGTGGACACCCTGGAGCGGGTGGAACTGCTCAAGGGCCTGCGGCGCGGGGTGTTCGATGTGCTCATCGGCATCAACCTGCTGCGGGAGGGCCTGGATCTGCCGGAGGTGAGCCTGGTGGCCGTCCTGGATGCGGACAAGGAGGGTTTCCTCCGCAACACCCGAAGTTTGATCCAGACCATCGGCAGGGCCGCCCGCAATGTGAACGGCCGGGCCATCCTGTATGCGGACCGGGTCACGGCTTCCATGCGCTCGGCCATGGATGAGACGGAGCGGCGCCGGATCAAGCAGGTGGCCTACAACGAAGCCCACGGCATCACGCCGGAGACGGTGCGCCGCAACCTGGATGATGTGCTGGGCGAAGCCCTGGCCCGGGAGTTCGTGAACGTGCCCAAGGATGAGGCCGCGGCCGAGGAGCCGATCCTCTACCTGCCGGATGCCGCCTTCCAGCGGGCCCTGGCCAAGCTGGAGAAAACCATGCAGGACCACGCCTCCCGCATGGAGTTCGAGGAGGCGGCGCGCCTGCGGGACCGGATCCTCCACCTTCGCAGGGAGCGGCTGCTGGAACCTCAGGTTCTCCCGGGGGTGGAGATCGAGGGGCCAACTTCGGAGGCGCCTTTCCCCCGGGGGCGCCGGAAACGGTCCTGAGGAGGGAGCCCTCCGGCGCCAGGAATCACCTTGGGGGCGGAGCTGAACGATAGGGATGCTGCCGGCGCTGCCGGTCTGGGGGTCTGTCATGCGTCTGCCACCGGTGCCCTGCCACTGGGATCCGCTCCTGGGGCCGGCCTGGGAAACGGAAGCCCGCGCATTCCTCGCGGACCAGGCCCGGAGGGTGGGGGGCGTCCAGGTCCCGGAGCCTGGGGCACCCAGGGCGGAGCTGCTGGCCGCCCTGGAGCGCCTGAGGGCCTCGGCGCCGCTGACGGCACGGAACCAGGCCCTCTGTGATGATTTCGCGGATGCTCTCGCAGCCCTGGGGAGCTTGGCCCATGCGGAGGCCCTGGAGCACGCCTGCCGCACCTACGGGTTCCATCCCTTCGTGCTCCGGGGGATCGATCCCCTCTTCTCCCAGACGGTTGCCAACTTCCCTTGGGCCTCCATGGTGGGGAAGTGGGCCAGCGGCCACAAGGCCCAGGAAACCCATCCCTGCCGTGCGGACGAACAGCCTCTCCTGGTGGAGGTTTCCAATCCTCAGGTGCCTTCGGGGCTGACCCCGCTTCTGGTTGTCGTGCCCTTGGGGGAGGCTGCCGGGGTTCTGCCGCGGGCGCTTCTGAGTCTGCGCCCCTGGGGCGGTTCCACCCCCCTGGCCCTGGGCGGCAAGGTGACGGTGGCCGGCCAGGTATGGCCCCTGGCACCCGAGGACTGGGCCTTGTGGGCCACCGGTGCCGAACGGTCTGGAGAACTCTACGAAGGCTGTCTGTGGCCGAGGGAATCCATCAGCGCCGGGGTGCGTATAACCGGATGACCCGTTCAATGCCGGCCCGGCAGGCGGCGCAGAAGCCCACCTCGTCGCGGGTGAACATGATGCAGTCGGTCTGGGAGCGGTAGTAGCCCGCGGCCTCGTAGTTGGCCCCTTCGAAAGCGCCCACCTGACCGCTGTGGGTGTCCGAACCCAGAAGGCGGCTGTCCTCCGCCTGTTCCCGCCGGAAATGGGCCTCCATCTCGGATTCCGGGCGGTTTTCGGCGCGGATCTGCTTGCGGAGCTCCTTCATGGCGTAGGAATGGCGCTCAAAGGCCTCCTTGCGCCAGGGCGTGGGCAAGGGGATGCCCGGCGTGAGCAGGTGCTTCCACTTGGGGTTGCGAGGGTCGGCGGTGGCGTTGGGCTCCCAGGGCTCCAGGCGGGCCTTGCCTGTCTCGTAGGCTACATCGGAGGTGTAATACTCGTCGGCCAGCCCCGCGAAGTGGTGTCCGAACTCATGCACGAAGATGTAGGGGCTGAAGGCATTGTCGCTGGCCACGGTCGCGTAGAGCCCGAAGATCCCGCCGCCCCCGTAGGTCTGGCCGTTGACCAGGATCTCCATGAATTCGTAGGGCGCCCAGGCGGCGGCATCCCGCAGGGCCCGATTCTCGAAGGTGAGCACGTAGCGTTCGGAGCCGAAGGCATCGTAGGTGCTGCCCAGGGGGCTGCGGCGGTGGAGGCCCGTGGAGGGGCGGGCGATGCCCGAAGCCTCGGCCGACGGGCACAGACCCCAGACGTTGAAGTCGCTGCGGTGGTCCTTGAAGGGCTGCTGGGCGAAGAGGGTTTCCATCATCCGCCGGGCGTCCCCTTCGAACTTCGCCCGCTCCCCGGCGGTGTAGCCATCACCGAGGATAAGCAGGTCCACCTTTTCCGGGGGCTCGCCGGAGCGCTGCAGGGGGATGAGGGCTCCGGCCGAAGGGGGCAGGGCCCGATCCAGGGCGGGATCGGATGGATCCAGGGTGAAGGTCCAGATCGGCTTGAAGGCGTTGGCGGCATCCCGCTTCTTCAGGGTGACCTTCACGGGGCCGCCGGGTTCGGGGAAGCGCAGGGATTCCGAGAAGGTCCGGGTCAGGGCCTTGGCCTCGTCCGTGGTCTCCCATTCCCCGTAGATGCTGCAGAAGCCCCGGGAATACAGGAGACGGCCCGTGGCAGCCTCGGCCACTTCGAAGGCGTATTTCCCGAGGTTGGTGTCATCGATTCCGCGGTCCCTGGGCCCGGGCCAGGGCAGGGGTTCCCGCACCACCCGGTCCAGGCTGAAGACCTCCTGGGTGGCACTGCCGGTGTGGAAATAGTCCACCCGCAGGGTGCGGGGCGTGGAGGCCAGCAGGGCGGCTGCGAAGGCGAACAGGAGGAGGACCAAGCGCATGGAGCACCTCTCGGGAAGGATAGCGCCTCCGGTGTGGGACAATCAGCCTTCGGAGACCGGCATGCTCACCCCCCGCCAGCGACAGTACCTCAAGGCCCAGGCCCACCCTTTGAAGCCCGTCCTTCACATCGGCAAGGCCGGTGTGACCGAGCCCATGCTCGTGGAACTGGACCAGACCCTGGATGCACTGGAACTCATGAAGATCAAGCTCAACCAGAACACCT
Source organism: Acidobacteria bacterium ADurb.Bin340 (assembly GCA_002068835.1). GTDB lineage: Bacteria > Acidobacteriota > Holophagae > Holophagales > Holophagaceae > MWBB01. The sequence goes on from MWBB01000157.1 coordinate 5,463, forward strand.
TCGAGGATGAGGCCTCGGTGGTGGAGGTGCTGGAACGCAGGATCGA
>MWBB01000158.1 GCA_002068835.1 Acidobacteria bacterium ADurb.Bin340
CCTGGAGGCCTGCCCCCGCCTCCAGGCGGCCATGGCCCGCCTGGAGGCCCAGCAGGGCTCGGCCATCCGCATGGTGGTGCGCTGGTCCGGCACCGAACCCAAGTTGAGGCTCATGGTGGAAGCCCGGGAGACGGCCCGCGTGGATGCCGCCCTGGCCGCCCTGGAAACGGCTGCACGGGAGGATCTTGGCATCTGACCCCCTGCGGGATTCCTGATAGGCTTTCCATCGATCGCATGTCCTTTCGTACGCCTTTCCAGGAGTCCCCCAGGTGAGCATCCGTCTCGGCGTGAACATCGACCATGTGGCCACCCTGCGGCAGGCGCGCCTCGGACACGAGCCCGAGCCCGTAGCTGCGGGCCTCCTGGCCCAGGGCGCCGGAGCCCACGGGATCACCGTCCATCTCCGGGCCGACCGCCGACACATCCAGGAGCGGGACGTCAGGCTTCTCAAAGAGGTCCTCACCGTTCCCCTGAACGTGGAATGCGCCGCCACGCAGGAAACCCTGGCCACCCTGGTGCCCCTGCGGCCGGATTGGGTCACCCTCGTGCCCGAAACCCGCGAGGAGCTCACCACCCAGGGGGGACTGGACATCGTCTTCATGCAGGCCCATCTGCGGCAGATCATCCGCGAACTGCGCGTCAGCGACATCCGCGTGAGCCTCTTCATCGATCCCCAGCTGGACCAGGTGAAGATGGCCGGCCGCCTGGAAGCCGATGCGGTGGAATTCAACACCGGGGTGTACGCGGACCTGCCCCGTCAGGCGGATCCCTCCGCCGAACTGGAGCGCCTGCGGGATGCCTCCAAGCTCGCCTCCCGGCTCGGGATGCGCGTGCTGGCGGGCCATGGCCTCACCTTGCAGAACGTGGCCCCCATCGCGGCCATCCCCGAGGTGGAGGAGCTGAACATCGGCCACAGCATCATCGGCCGGTCCGTCCTGGTGGGCCTGGAGCGGGCCGTCCAGGAGATGCTGCACGCCATCGCCGGAGTCCGGGGATGAAGCCCCGGCGGGCCTGCCGCCCAGCCTCCGGCCCCCTGGGCGGAGGAGGCGCCTGATGTCCACCCTCCGCGGCAACCTCCAGAGCATCTCCCTCACGGATGTGGTGCAGCTCCTCAACGTGAACCGTAAGACCGGCAAGCTGCATGTCATCAATGGGCGCCGCTCGGGCACCCTCTTCGTGCTGAACGGCGATGTGGTCCACGCGGAAACGCCCCTCACGGTGGGCGAGAGCGCCGCGTTCGAAGTGCTGGAGTGGGACAAGGGCGAATTCGAGTTCGTGGCGGTGAAGTTCAAATGCCCCACGAGCATCCGGCGCTCCGTCCAGGACCTCCTGATGGAATCCGCCCGCACCTCGGACTCCCGGAAGCGCCTGCGGAGCATCTTCACCAACCTCCACGCCGTGCCCTGGCCGGTCATGAAGGAGCCCCAGCTCACCCAGGGCCTGAAGCTCTTCCCGGAAGACCGGAGGGTCCTGCCCTTCCTGGACGGATTCCGGGATTTCACCGAAGTCATGTCCGCCTCGGACCTGGGCGAGGTGGCCGTGCTACAGACCTGCCTCACCCTCAAGGAAGCCGGGCGGCTGCAGGTGCTGGAGCCAGGCATCACGGTCAGCGTCCAGACCATGAAGACCGGTTTCTTCAAGAAGGCCAACCATGTCGAGCTGTCCAAGACGGTGGAATCCGTCTGGCGGATGATGGGGCCCTACCGCAACGAACCGGTCCGCAATGCCCGCATCATCTGGCCCGATGGCCCTGCCGTCGAACCCGTGCAGTTCGTCTCGGGGATCGAGGATCAGGTGCTGGCCGTGCCCAAGGAACTCATGCAGGCCTGGAACCTTCCCGAAGGAATCTTCGTGAGTGTCCGGCCCGCGCCCTGATGCCCGAGGAGCCTGCAATGGAATCCCAGGAAAGCCAGCCTTCAGCCAGCGCCCCGGTGGAACCCGACAGCCTCCTGAAGGAATTCCGGGAACGCAGCGAGATGCTGGATGCCCGCCTGGATGCCCTGGGCGACATGCTCAAGGCCATCCGCCTGGAGATCCATGACGAAGGCCAGCGGGCCCTGACCCGCCTCGCCCAGGCCGCTTCGGACATGGCCAACGGCCGCGTGTACCAGAAGATCGACATCGAAGCGAAGGGGGAGCTGGGCGCCCTGGTGGAGAGCCTCAACACCACCCTGGAGAACCTCCAGCAGCTCGATGCCTCCGTGAAGGAGCAGAGCACGCAGGTACCCGAGCTGGCGGCCCAGCTGGACGCCATTACCGTGGATACGGAAACGGCCACCCAGTCCGTCATGAACCGGCTGGATGCCCTCATGGCCGCCTCCGATGCCGCAGGCCGCGAACTGGACCAGTCCGTGTCCGCCCTGAAGGAGAACCAGGAGGCCCAGACCCGGTTCCAGGCACGCATCGACGGTTTCCTGGATCGCGCCTCCGGCGGGGAGGATCCCACCCGTGTCGCCCAGGAAGTGCTGGATTTCCTCTTCGAGCACCAGATGACCACCCGCCTCCCGCCCGTGGATCTGGCCCAGGTGCAGGCGCAGCTGCGCCAGGTCTCCGACGAGAGCTTCGAGATCCTCAACACCCTCCAGTTCCAGGACATCACCCGGCAGAAAGTGGAGAAGGTCGTCCAGCTCCTCAAGCAGTTCCAGGGCGGGCTGCGCCGCCTGCTGGAAATCTTCAAGATCGAAGCGGCCGAAGCGGGCGCAGCGACGGTGTTCGAGCACCGCGCCATCGCCACCCAGGACCGCATCTTCGAAACGAGTCTCGTCCAGGACCAGAAGAAGGAATCCGTGGACGACATCATCGCCCAGTTCAAGAAGACCCAGGGCTGATCGAACCCGCCAGGAATCCCGTGCTGAAGGCGGCCTGGAGGTTGTAGCCGCCCACGGGGCCATCCACATCCAGCAGTTCGCCGCAGACCCGCAGGTTCGTCCAGCCGCGCACCTGAAGGGTCCGGGGATCCACGGCCCCCAGGGCCAGCCCGCCTGCGGCCACCTCACCCTTCGCCAGGTCCACCGGCCCCGGCTCGCCCAGGGGCAGAGCCGCTGCCAGGGCCGCCAAGGCCCGGCGCTGGGCGCGTTCCAGGCCTTGAACCCGTTGATCCGAAGCCAGCCCCTGCTCCCGGATGAGGGCTTCGCACAGGCGCTCCGGCAGGAACCGATGCAGCCACGTCCGGACCCCAAGGCGGGGTTCCCGGTGGGCGAGTTCCACCAGGGCGGCGTCCAGGGTTTCCGGATCCGTTCCAGCGGGCTGATAGGCCAGCCACGCGGGCCCTTCCCGGCGGCTCCGTTCCACAAGCTGGCTCAGGGCCAGGGCCGCAGGCCCGCTGAGCCCGGTCCGGGTGAAGAGAAGATCGCCCGGACGCGCATCGAGGTGTCTGCCCCCAGCCCCTGCGCGCAGCACCAGGGTTCCGCCCCGCAGCGCCACGCCCTCCCAGGCAGGCCGGGGGCGCACCAACGGAATGGGCGCCAGGGCCGGAACCCAGGGGTGCACCGGCAGGCCCAGGCCCTTCAGCCAGTCCAGCACCTCCCCCCGGGTGCCGGTCTGGGGATAGCTGGCTCCGCCCGTGGCCAGGATGAACGCCTCGGCCTCCAGCCGTCGACCATCCTCCATACGAAGCGCCGAAAGGCCCTGGCCCTCGGAGACAAGTCCTTCGGCCCGAACCCCCACCCGGATCTCCACGCCGACCTCTCGGACCGCACGCTCCAGCGCCCGCAGGACCTCCGCAGCGGATTCGGGACGATCCAGGGGAAAAACGCGGCCGTTCTCCCGGACATAGGTTTCCACGCCGCGGTCCCGGAAGAAGGCCCGCACGGCTTCCGGCGGAAAGGCGTGGACAGCTGGCCGCAGGAAACGGGCCTGGACCTTGGCGAAGGCAGACAGCAGTTCCACAGGCGAGCCTTCGTGGGTGAGGTTGCACTTGCCGCCGCCGCTGATGCGCAGCTTCAGCCCCAGACGGGTATTGCCCTCAACCAGAACGACCCGGTAGCCCAGGGAGGCGGCCCGCCAGGCGGCCACCAGACCCGCGGCACCGCCGCCCAGCACCAGTACGCGAGCCATTCAGTCGCCTTCGACCCTGCGGATGGCCTCGGCCAGCTTGCGCAGCAGGGTTGCGGCGGGAATGCGGCGTGGCGCGGGCAACCCCGCCAAGGTGCCCTGGAAACCGGCCTCCCGGAGCTGGCGGATCCGATCGCGCAGCGCCTCGGCCCCCGTGCCCGGAAGCACCATCACGAAGGTGTGGTCCGCCACCCGGCACAAGGCTTCGCCGGGTCCCAGATTCCCTCGCAAGAGACACGCGGCCTCCTGGATGAGTTCCTTCGCCTCTCCCCAGTTCCCCGTTGGAAGGCGCAGCCCTGCGGCCAGCACGGAAACGGAACGCTCCGCCGCACCCAGCCCCTTCTGGAAGAGGTCCAGGTGGGCCTCCAGGAACGCATCGGTGAAGGCGCCCGTCTGGGGGTCCATGAGCGAGGGCTTGCTGCCTCCAGCGGAGCGGCTGCCATCGCGATCCCGCAGCAGCAGTCCGTGGCGCATCAGCACCGAGACCCGGACTTTCAGCTCCAGAGGCTGGAAGGGGCGCGTCAGAAAGTCCATGGGGCCCGCCTCCGCGGCCTGGAGATCGGTATCCAGGGCTTCGCGGGGACAGAGCATGAGGATCGGCAGATCCCGGCTGCGGGCGAAGTTCCGCAAATGGGCCGCGAACGATGCGCCGGCGCCGTCCGGCAGCCGATGGTCCAGCACCAGCAGGTCTGGCAGGCCCAGTTTCAGCTTCTCCAGGGCTTCCCGAAGACTCCCGGCCCCCAGCGGATCATGCCCATACTGGGCCAACAGCCCCAGCGCACTGCCCCGCTCCTCCTCGTCGCCCAGTACGGCCAGAACCCGCGCGGGACGTCCCGGCTCCCACTGCAGGGGCCCCGGGCGGATCTCCCGGGCGGCACGCTCCGCCAGCAGGCTGCGGATGAGGAGATGGCTGCGGATGCGGCTGCGCAGCTCCACGAAGTTGGGCGGCTTGTTCAGGAAGTCATCGGCTCCGCAGGCGAAGCTCTGTTCCTTGGCCTCGCCGGAAAGGGAGGTGAGGTGGACCACCGGAATGTCCTGGGTCTCCAGGTTGCCTTTGATGCGCCGGCACACCTCGAAGCCATCCATGCCCGGCATGACGATGTCCAGCAGCACCAGGTCCGGGTGCAGCTCTGCCAACACGTCCAGCGCCTCCAATCCATCCGAGGCGAAGATCAGCCTGCAGCCCAGACGGGAGAGCTGGGCCTCCAGGGCCCGGCGGATCACGGCATCGTCATCCACCACCAGGATGGTGCGCTGGACAGCATCCTCCACGTCGAGGGTCGGGGTGGCCATGCTCCGATTGTGGACACGGCTCCGGGGCGCGTCCACGCCCTGCTGTTCTAGAATGTTGGTTCCTGCAACTTTTCCTCCAGGAGACTGCCGTGTCCGACAGCCCCCGTGTCCTTG
>MWBB01000159.1 GCA_002068835.1 Acidobacteria bacterium ADurb.Bin340
GCTGGGCATCGTGCTTTTTGGTGAACCCGCCACGGCAGCCCGTCTGGGCTTCCTGGGACTGCTTGTGATCTCGATCCTGGGCCTGAAGCTCACAGCCTGAGGGAAGATGGAAACGGCCCGGCGCCGCTCTCCGTTCCCGTGACATGACTCCTGCATCCGAACCTGCGGCCCCTCGGCGGGGCCGCCTCGATTTCCTGGACTTCATCCGCCTCGCGGCCATGGCATTCATGGTCCAGGGGCATACCCTCGATGCCCTGGTGCGGCCCCAGCACCTGGACCTCGGCACCTTCCCCTGGAATGTGTGGCATGCCCTCCGGGGCCAGACGGCGCCCATCTTCCTGATGGTTTCGGGGCTGGTGGGCGTGCTCTCCCTGCGGCGGGACGAGGATGGACGGGTGCCCGCAGCCAGGCTGGGCCACCGCTTGGCCTGGGCCTTCGGCCTCATGGCCCTGGGCTACCTGCTGGTCTTCCCCGCCAACCGCATCGCGGACCTTCGCTGGCTCTCCCCCGAGGGCTGGCGGGGCTTCCTCCAGGTGAACATCCTTCAGCTCAACGGCGCCGGGCTGCTCATCCTTACGGCCCTGGCGTCCCTCACCCGCTCGGATCGGGCCTACGGGCGCATCGCCCTGGGACTCGCCGCGGCAACCCTCGTGGCCACGCCCCTGATCCAGGCCCTGGACTGGTTCCGGATCCTGCCCGAAGGGCTGGCCGCCTATGTCTCCCACGCCCACGGTTCCCTGTTCCCCCTCTTCCCCCACGGCATGTATCTCTTCCTCGGGGCCGCGGCGGGCTGGCACCTCAAGGGAATCCCCCCCGAAGAGGCCTCCCGGCGGTTCCGGCGCCTGTGCGGCTGGGGAACCCTGGCGGCCCTGGCGGGATCCGGCCTCGCGGCCCTGCTCCCTCCGGGGCTCCTGCCGCCCCATGACCTCTACACCACCAGCTGGACCTTCACCCTGCTGAGGCTGGGGCTGGCCCTTCCCATGATGGCGCTCCTGTCCCTGTGGGCCGAGCGGAGGCCAACCTTCACCGCCGCATGCGCCCCCCTTGGGAAGCACTCCCTCAAGGTGTACGTGGGGCATCTGGTACTGCTCTACGGCCTGCCCTGGACCCTGGGGCTCACCGGCAAGGTCTACCGCAGCCTCGGGCTGGGATCGGGGCTCCTGGCGGTGCTGCTGGTGGGCGGCATCACCTTCGGAGGCGTGATCCTGCTGGAGCGGATCCAGCGCCAGGCCGCACCCCTCTGGTTGGCCTTGCGCCTTTCATCCGCAGGCCTTGTGGCCTGGGCGCTGATCTTCTGATGGGGCGGATCACCTTCGTCACGGGGCCCGTGCGCAGCGGCAAGAGCCGCTTCGCATTGGACCTGGCCCGGGGATGGGGCGAAGCGGTCGTGTACGCCGCCACCTACCGGGTGGATCCTTCCGATGCGGAAATGGCGGATCGCGTGCGGCGGCATCGCGCCGAACGTCCGGCATCCTGGCGCACCCTGGAGGCGCCGGGCGATCTCGCCGGGGCCCTGGAAGTGATGGACCCGCCGCCCTCCGGCGTGGTGCTGGACTGCCTGACGGTGTGGCTGGCGGGACGGCTGGAGGCCTCGGACGACGCCATCCTCGGGGCCTGGCAGGACCAGCTGGCCCGGTTGCGGCGCGCCCCCTGGCCCACCGTGATCGTGGGCAACGAAGTGGGCTGGAGCCCCGTGCCTGCGGAGCCCGTCCTGCGCCGCTTCCGGGATCTGGCGGGCTGGACCGCCCAGGCCGCCGCCGAAGCCTCGGATGAGTCTTGGCTGCTGGTGGCGGGCTGCCCGCTGCGCCTGAAGTAGGACTACCGGAGCAGCTGCCGGGGCATCCGTTCGCCCACCGGGGCGCTGGTCCAGGCGATACGTCGGTCGCCCTGCCAGACCTCCACCACGAGGCGGTCTTCCTCCTTGGGGGCGTAGCCGATCCAAGCGCCTACGAGACGCCAGGTGCCTTCCATGACGAGAGTAACCTCGCAAGGCATTGGCCGCGCCGGCGCCAATGCCTCGGCCGCAGGACGCTTCGCCAGGCTGGAGAGCTGAGCCTCCGTGCAGCGCCACACCCGGAAGGTGGGCGAGGTCGGCAGGGCCCCATCGACCCCCAAGATGCCCTCCAGGCGCGGGGGCGCCATCTCCTGGCGTTCGGGGCCGTCGTGCCAGACCACGACGGCCTCGCGCAGGGCGAGGCTCGGCGGAGTGGCCTGCAGGACCAGGGCCGACAGGAGTGGAAAGATCAGGGTTCGCACGGAACCTCCGGATCCGGCGAGGGCTCCCCGTAGCGCGCGTACAGCAGACGGGCCAGGGGCCGGAACCAGCCCTGCTCCACGAGGAAGACCAGGATGGAGGCCAGCAGGATGCTGAAGAGCACCACGGCGAAGACCGTCAGCTTCACCTCCAGGCCCCGCTCCAGGCCCATCTGCAGGGGCACCGAGGCCACCACGGCGGCGGCCAGCCCCTTGGGAGTCATGGCGCCCGCCACGCAGGCTTCGAATCGGTTGCAATGCCCGCTCCCCAGGCTGGCGTGGACCACGGGCACGCGCACCGCAAAGAGGGCCGCCGTAAGCAGCAGCCCGGTCAGGGCCAGGGGCAGGCTGGAGAGCTGGATGGAGATGCCCACATAGACGAAGAAGAAGGTCTTGAGGAGGAAGACCACCTCCCGGAAGACCTCCCGCTCGGTGCTGGTGAGGCTGGCCAGGGTTTCCGGGGTGCGGCGCAGGAAGGCCAAGGGCAGCGCGTCGATGTTGCCCAGGGTGATGCCCAGGGCCAGGGCGGCGATGGCCCCGCTGTAGCCCAGGAGTTCCACCAGTCCGTACACCACGATCACGAAGGCTGGCGTGGTGAAGATGGAATTCTGAAGGCCCCGCAGCCGGTTCAGCGCCAGGGACCAGGCCACGCCCGCCAGGGCGCCCAGCACCGCCGCCAGCGCAAAAGCCGCCACCATCCCTCCGAACAACGCCCCCACCTTCAGCTCACCCTTGGATTGGGCCCCCATCAAGGCCAGGGCCACCACGATCACCAGCACGTCCGACAGGGCCGATTCCAGGGAGAGGATGGCCTTGGCCCGCTCTCCCAGCGCCAGGCGGCTGACCAGCGGAATGACCACCGCCGAACTGGTGCCCCCCAGGATCGAGGCCAGGGTGGCGGCCTGCAGCCACGTGAATCCCATCATGAAACGCACGATGGGCGTCACCACCAGCATCGTGGCCACGAAACTCCACACCGTCAGCCCCGTGGCCCCTCCCAGGCTGCGCCCCAGCACCTTCAGGTCCAGGCCCAGGCCACCCTCGAAGAGGATGACCACCAGGGTGAGGGTGGTGAAGACCGGGCCCGCAGCCCCCAGATCCTCCGGATGGACAAGCCCGCTGAAAGGGCCCAGGAGCAGCCCCAGGCCCAGCAGGATGAGCACATCCGGCACCTTGGTGCGGGCGAAGAAATCCTCCAGCGCATGGGCCAGGAAGACCAAGAGGCCGAGCAGGATGACGACGGCGGGAACGTTCACGCAGACCTACCCGTGGAAGCGCGGCCTAGCACCAGGGAAAGACCAATGGGGCCGAGGATGGTGGTGAGCAGGATAGCGCCCACCACGCCCGCCTGGATATCGGGCGTGAGCAGCGGCTGGCCGTTCACCTGCAGCGTGGCGCCCACGGCCACGAAGATGAGGCCCACCTCGCCCCGGGGCACCATGCCCCAGCCGATCACCGCCGAACGCAGGCCGCCCCCCGCGCCGAAGCCTGATACGTATTTCCCGACCACGCCCAGCAGCGCCAGCACCGTAGCCAAGAGCAGGGTGGAAGGGGCGAAGAGGGCCGTGGGATCCACCCGGGCCCCCGTGAGCACGAAAAAGAGCGGCGCCAGCGTGGCCACGAGGGGATGGACCATCTCCTCGAGGGAATGGCGCTCCCGCTCCTCCAGGAACTTCACGTGGGCGGGCTCCAGGATCAGGCCCGCTGCGTAGGCCCCCACGATGGTGGCCAGACCCGCCAGGTTGCCCAGCCAGGCCAGGGCGAAGGCGAAGGCCAGCCCCAGGGGCAGCAGCAGTTCTTCGCTGCGGAAGCGGGAGGCCAGCTGGAAGAGGTGCGGCGTGGCCCAGCGGCCCAGGGTCAACGCCACCAGCAGGAAGCCCAGGGCCAGGCCCAGGGTGCGGCCCAGGCTGCCCCAGGGCATGCCGCCCCCCTGGCCCGCCACGGCCGCCAGCCCGGAGACCGCGACCAGCACCAGCAATCCCAGGATGTCGTCGATGACGGCGGCGCCCACGATCACCCGGCCTTCGCGGGAATCCGAGGCGCCCTTCTCCCGCAGCACCTGGGCGCTGATGCCGATGGAGGTGGCGCAAAGGCAGGCGCCGATGAAGAGGTCCACGATGAACGACGTGCCGCTCGGCAGCAGCAGCCAGGCGCCCGCGAGGCCCGCAGCCATGGGCACCACCACGCCGATGATGGCCACCCGGAAGGAGGGCAGGCCCACCTGGAGCATCTGGGGAACCGTGGATTCCAGCCCCACCATGAACATGAGCAGGATCACGCCCAGATTGGCGAGCACGCCCGCCTCGGCGCTGGCAGCCAGATCCGGGAAGCCCGGCACGACGCGGACGAGGCCCGCCAGGACCACGCCAATGGCCAGCTCGCCGGCCACTGCCGGAAGCTTGAGCCGCAGGGCGATCTCGCCGCCGAGCTTGGCCGCGATCCAGAGCAGGGCCAGGAGGGCGAGGGTGGAAGCGAAGGGATCGGCCACCAGGGCGGCAAGGGGCATGGCGGTCTCCTTGGGAAAGGGGTCAGGCTTGAGACGCCGGTCCGGGTCCGGATGTCTCGCTCCAGGGCAGGCGGTGCACCTGGATGGTTCCGTCGAAGCGGACGTGCAGTCCATCCTGGGCGGCATCCTGGTGGTTCAGCACGGAGCCTCGGGCCCGGGCCTGGTCCAGCAGGGCCAGGTCCACGTCTGCCACGATGACCATCTCCGCCGTGGGGGCCGCCTCCGTGGCCAGTCCATCCACGGGGAAGGGGAAATCCGCCGGGGTGTAGATGCCGCTCTGGGCGTACTGGGCCGTGAGGTCCGTGATGAGGGGCAGGCTGCCCGTCATGCCAGCGGTGGCAACGTAGAACTGGTTCTCCACGGCCCGGGCCCGGGCGCAGAGGGTGACGCGACTGTAGCCCCGCCGGTCATCCGTGAGGAAGGGGACCACCAGGAGCTGCACCCCCTGCTCCGCCAGGAGTCGGCCCACCTCGGGAAACTGGATGTCGTAGCAGATGGAGACGCCGAAGCGCCCGAAGTCCGTTTCGATGACCTGCAGCTCATGGCCCGCCTCGAAGCGCCAGACCTTCCGCTCCGTGGGCGTGAGGTGCAGCTTGGGCTGATGCACCGGGGGATGGCCCGGAACGAAGACCGAGGCCACATTCTGCAGGCCGCCCGAGGGGGTCCGGCGGGGATGGGTGCCCG
>MWBB01000160.1 GCA_002068835.1 Acidobacteria bacterium ADurb.Bin340
GTCGTTGAGGTGCATGGCCCCGCCGCCCGTGACCAGGAAGGCGTCCGTAACGCCATGGTCCACGAGGGTCTGGACGATGTAGTCGGCCACGCGCTGCTTCACGCGATCTCCCTTCCCTGGTGCCACGCGAGCGTGCGGCGGATCGAGGTCTCCAGGTCCCAGCGCGGCGCGAGGCCAAGGCCCGCGGCCTTGCGGATGTCGGGCACGTAGCGGGCAGGGGCCCGACCGGGGACCGGCGTCCCCAGCACGTCCACGCCCACGCCGCAGACGCGGCCCGTCAGCTCCGCCAGCTCCCGGATGCTCACGGCCTCGTCGGATCCAACGTTGTAGGCCTGTCCCGCCTCGCCCCTGGCCATGAGCGTCCAGAGCCAGTGGGCCAGCTCGGCGGCATGGAGGTAGCTGCGCAGCGGCGTGCCGTCGCCCAGGACCTGGATACGCTTTCCCACCAAGCCATCCCGCAGGAAGTTCCCGGCCGCAAAGTGCGCGTCCAGGGGCAGCAACGGCCCCACGAAGGCAAAGAGCCGGGCAATGCAGACCTCGAAGCCGTGGGCGATCCCGTGCTGCAGACAGAGGTGCTCGGCGAAGTGCTTGGCGTTGCCGTACGCCGCGCCGGGATCCATGGCGTCCAGATGCCCCATCTGGTGCTCGGCGATGGCCGGGCAATCCAGGGGCTGGCGCCCGTAGGCTAGGCCGGAGCTGAGGAAGAGGAAGCGGCGGGCCCCTGTCTTTCGGGCGAAGTCCAGCACGCGTTCCGTGCCCCGCACGATCACGTCGGCCATCTCCAGAGGGCTTCCGTCATTCAGCACTTTGCTCGCAGAGGTAGCACCGTGAAGCACCATATCCACCTTCAGGTCCGGAGCTTCCCAACGGCGAACGTCACCCTGAACCAGATGAAGTCCCTTCCAAGATGCGAAATGAGGATAAGCCTTGAGGAAGGAGAGAGGATTGCGACTCAGAACGTGGACATCGCACTCTAGGTCTTCTCTCAGATGCTGGGCGTACAAGGTCTGAAGAAGCCAGATTCCAACGAAACCTGTTCCCCCCGTGAGGAACAGCCTCTTCCCGCGCAAGGCTTCACGGACACCATCTTCCAAGGACAGTAGATCCTGTTCTGCAAGGGGACGGAAACCACCTTCACGCCAAACAGAATCCATCAATCCACCGGCCACGCGAAGATCAATGGATGATTGGAATCATCCCCTTGATGAATCAGACGGGAATCGAAACCACCCTGGCACAGCAATGCCTGGACTTCGGTTGCATTGAGGCATCCATGCACGTAATGGGGTTCAATCACCATGCGCGGCCCAAGCTCCTTCAGCAGAGGCATGGCTTGGCGAAGCACAGAGGTTTCTGCCCCTTCGATGTCCATCTTGATGAAATCGATCCGATCCAGTCCATGGCGCGTCATCAAAGTCGCGAGGGTATAGGTAGGAACCGTAATCATCGAGTGATTGCGCTCCAATACTTCGGACAGGCTGGATCCCATGCAGCCTTCTGCCTGGAAGCTGCTTTCCCCATCCGACTCCCAGATTGCCGCAGGTTCGATCATTACATTTGAAAGGTCGTGCTCCACCACATTCTTCTGCAAGGAGTCAAGATTGAGACGATCCGGTTCGAGTGCAAGCACTCGTCCTTTTGGTCCGACGGTTCTGGAGAACCACAGAACCGAGCCCCCAGCGTATGCACCAAGATCCAGGACGACATTTCCCGGGACTATCTCACCATGAGTCAAATAGACATTCGTTGTCACTTCCGGTTCAGGAAGGGACGGAAAGTGCATGCGGACCCCGGATGGCTTCAAGGTCTTGTAGCTGGGCTTGGAAACGTCAAGAATCCATTCGGAATCTGTCTTCACGTCCGGTTCAGCGGCCCCGAAGTAATACTCGAAATTCCGAATCACATCCGCGGCATAAGCCCATACCTTGCTGTCCAAAACAACCGAACGGCGAGGATTTCCGGGGCTGGAGACTTTGAGCCGGCCCGGCAAACTGTCATCCAATTCCATACCCAAGGAAAATGCCAATGGGAAGAGTGCAGAATGCGACTTGGCCCCTTGGCAAAGGTCCACAACTTCGATCCCATAGGAAGTCCATTTAGAAGACATCTCCGCCATAATGGCTTCATGGTGCGGCGGAGACGACACCAAGATCACTTGAGCCCTGAGCCTGTCGAGTGCTTCTACGGGAAAGACTTCACACCCCTGAATAAGCTGCCCATGCAAGCTTCGGTTCCGATCGAGAATGCCAACTACATTCAATCGTGCGAAATCGGGATGCTGGAACAAATCCCGCGTGTGCCCACCCCCAGCATAGATCGCAATCCGTGTCCCGGCCTTAATCCAGGCAGGCATCCGAGACTCCAGACAGGCTCTCGCTTCCAATAGAACGAGGTCTCCCCAGGCTCTGATCATCTAGAACCCTCCTTGAAAAAGCCAAAGACCTGCTCGATGACGTAGTCGATCTGTGCTTCTCCCAGCCCCGGGTACACCCCCAGGAAGAAGGTGTCGCGCATGATGCGGTCCGAGCCTTCGAGCTGTCCGTGGACGCGGCGGGGGATGGAAAGGAAGCCCGGCTGGCGGAGGATGTTGCCGCCGAAGACGAGGCGCGTCTCGATCTTCGCGTTCTCCAGGTGGGTGGTGAGGGCTCGGCGGTCCACGCCTTCCCGCACGGTGAGGGGGAAGCCGAAGGGCGACGGGTTCGCGCGGGGGTCGATGCGGGGCAGCTCCAGGCGGTCCTCCAGGGGCTTCAGCGCCTCGTGGTAGCGGCGGAAGTTGCGGCGGCGTGCCTCGACGAAGGCGGGGATCTTCTCGAACTGGGCCAGGCCGATGGCCGCCTGGAGGTCCGTCGCCTTCAGGTTGTAGCCCAGGTTGGCGTAGATGTACTTGTGGTCGTAGCCGTAGGGCAGCTCGCCCATGCGCCAGTCGAAGCGGCGGCCGCAGGTGTTGTTGCAGCCGGGCTCGCACCAGCAGTCGCGCCCCCAGTCCCGCAGGGAACGCACGGTCCTGTGGAAGTCGGGGTTGTTGACCACCACGCCTCCGCCCTCCCCCATGGTGATGTGGTGGGCGGGGTAGAAGCTGAGGCTGCCCATGGCGCCGAAGCTCCCCACGAGACGCCCGTCGAAGGTGGCACCCAGCGCGTCGCAGCTGTCCTCCAACAGCCAGAGGTTGCGGCGTTCGGCGAGCTCCGTGAGCGCGGCCATGTCGCAGGGATTGCCCACGGTGTGCGGCACGAGCAGGGCCTTGGTGCGGGGGCCGATGGCCTCCTCCACCAGGGCCGGGTTGATGTTGTACGTGCCCACCTCGCAGTCCACGAAGACGGGAACGAGCTGGTTCTGGACGATGGGCGTCAGGGTGGTGGGGAAGGTCACGGCGGGCGTGATCACCTCGTCGCCGGGCAGCAGGCGTCCGGGACCGCCCTGTGCCCGGGCGGCATCCTCGGCACAGAGGGCGGCGACCATGAGCAGGTTGGCGGAGCTCCCGGAGTTCACGAGGACGAAGTCCTGGGCCCGGAAGAAGCCCGCCATGGCCTTCTCGAAGCGGTCGGCACAGGGCCCCGCCGTGAGCCAGAAGTCGAGGGAAGAACCCACGAGGCCCACCACCTCGGCGGCGTCGAAGACGCGGCCCGCGTAGCTGATCCGGCTCTCCCCGGGCACGAAGGGCTTCGGCGCGTGGGCCAACGCGGTGTATTCCCGCGTGAGCTCCAGGATCCGGGAACGCAGCTCCTCGGCGCGGTCGCTCATCGGCCCTCCTTCCAGCCCGCTCCCGCGGGAATGATGCGGATGCCGGAGGGCGCGCAGCCCGCCAGCAGGTTCCGCCCGTCGTAGACGAGCGGCTGCGCCATGCGCGGCGCGAGCTCCTCCCAGTTCCATGCGCGCAGCTCGGGCCATGCCGTGGCCAGCAGGGCCGCATGCGCACGCTCCAGAACCTCGTCGGGCGAACGCGTCAGGGCCACGCGCCCCTCCCACTCCGCCACGGCCTCGGGCCCCACCAGGGGATCCCAGGCGGCCACCTCCGCTCCCCGCGCCAGCAGGGCCCGCACCAGGGGCTGGCTGGGCGAGTTGCGCCAGTCGTCGGTGCCCGGCTTGAAGGCGAGCCCCAGCACGGCGACCTTCCGGCCTGCCAGCGTGCCCGCCTCCCGCTCCAGCCGGGCGACGATGGCCGCGGGGCGCGCGCGGTTCACCTGGATGACGGCATCGAGCAGGGGCACGGGCCAGCCGCGGTCATGGGCCAGGGCGGTGATGGCGTTCATGTCCTTGGGGAAGCAGCTGCCGCCGTAGCCCACGCCGCCCATCACGTAGCCCTGGATGCCGGGCTTCAGGGGGCGGCCCTCCACCTGCGGCGTCCAGCGGCGGTCCGCCAGGGCACCCTCCAGCACCGTGCGCCCGTCCACGCCGGGCATGGCCTCGCACAAGTTGAAGACCTCGTTCGAGAAGGAGATGAGGGTCGAAAGCAGCGCATTGGCGGTGTACTTGATGAACTCCGCTTCCGTGGGGGAGACCACCAGCTTGGGGCATGCGCAGGCCCGGTAGACGGCCTGCAGGGCTTCCGCGCTGCGCGCCCCGAGGGCTCCGAGCACCACGCGGTCGGGATCGGCGAAGTCCTGGACCGCCGAGCCCTCCCGCAGAAATTCCGGGTTCATGCCCAGGCCGAAGTCCAGGCCCGCCTGCTTTCCCGAGCGGCGCTCCAGCGCCTCGCGCACGGGCCCCAGGGTCGTCCCCGGCACCACGGTGCTCTTGACCACCACAGTGTGGAAGCCTTCGCGGTCCCGGAGATGCGCGCCGATCTGCTCCGCCACGCCGAGCACGTACCGCAGGTCGATGCGACCCTCCCGGTCCGGCGTGCCCACGGCGATGAGCGAGACCTCCGCGCCCTCCAGGGCCTCCGACGCGTCCGCCGTGGCGCGGAACCGTCCCTCGGCCTGGCCCTTCCGGATCAGCGCCTCCAGGCCGGGTTCAAAGATCGGGGCCCGGCCGGACTGGATGGCGGCCACCTTCGCGGCGTCCACGTCCACGCAGGCCACCTCGTGCCCCAGCTCCGCCAGGCAGGCCGCGCTCACCAGGCCCACGTATCCCGCGCCGAAGACGGTGATCTTCACCTCAGGCCTCCCGGTAGGACGCGAGGGTGCGCGCCAGGCCTTCGGCGATCATCACCTCGGGCGCATAGCCCAGGGCCTTCAGCCGGGACAGGTCGGGGCAGCGCCGCTGGGGATTGTCGGACAGGTAGTGGGGATCCGGGCTCGTGCGGAAGGCGATGGGCTGCGGGTGCCCCGCGACCTCCTTCAGCGTCTCGGCCACCTGGCGCATGCTCAGCTCCTCCTGGTCGTTGCCCAGGTTGTAGGCCTCACCGGCCTTGCCCTTCAGGAGGATCGCGAGCATGGCCTTCGCGGCGTCGCGGATGTA
>MWBB01000161.1 GCA_002068835.1 Acidobacteria bacterium ADurb.Bin340
CTGGTCCACGAAGGCGGCGCGTTTGGTGGTGTAGAGGTCGCTGGCACTGTAGGCGGCGGCGGAATCGCGAAGGGCGGTGCGGATGCCTGAACGGACGATCTTCTCGTCCACATCGAGGCCGATGGTGCGGTAGATCTCCGGGCAGCGGGCGGGTTCCAGGGCATAGAGAATCGTGACATCCAGGCGGACTTGCAGCTGGTCCAGGGTGATGACGCTAATGGAATCGTCGCCCTTGCGTCCGCCTTCTTCCGAAACCAGGGACATCGTGTAGTTGCGGGTGCGAACGTCGATGTTCCGCACGGATTTCAGGGGGTTGATGAGGTGAGGCCCCGCCATCAGGGCATCCTCGTCCACCTTGCCGAAGAGTTCCTTCACCCCCACATGGCCCACGGGGACGATGACGAACATCGATCCGATGAAGAGCACCGTGCCCACGGCCAGGGCGCCCCACTGGAACGGCGCGAGGCGCTTCGAAAGGGGGAATTCAGCCTTTTGGCGGAAGCGGTACAGGCCCGCGGCGCCGACGAGGAACAACAGGGCGAGGATGAAAAGCATGGGGGCCTCCCGAAGGGAACCTCGCCAGGGTGCGGTTTCCGGAAACCGGGCTCAAGGGTGGCCGCTGAGCCGCGTACCTGGTGAGCCCGTTGGTTTCCGGAGATGGCCGGGCTATTCGGGAGGCCGGTGGGCCAGGGGCACCCGCAGCTCGGGCTGGCCTTCCATCTCGATCACCAGCACCGCCTGGGCGGATCCGGAGCCCGTGCGCCGCAGGGTGAGCTTCTGCACGGCAGCGGGTTGGGGCAGGGGGTCCACCGCGAAGCCTTCCCCCTCCAGGCGGGCGGCCAGGATGCGGAAGGGCTGGTCGTTGGCGGCCCTGAGCTGCAGTACCTGGGGGTCCGGCTTCGCCTGGAGGAAGACCACGCGGGCGGGGTCCGGCCGGACGGGCAGGTCCAGGCTCCAGTCCGCATACAGGGTGAACTTCGGCTGCAGAGGCGCGTTGCTGGTGAGCTGGAGGGTTTCCAGGCCCAGGTGGACCCCGGGCTCCAGGCGTTCAGGGTGCAGGACCAGGCGCAGTTCTGCGGCCCCCTTGCCGGTGGGGACGACTTCCGTCTCCAGGTGGGGCGGCGCTTGGCCTTCCAGGTTGAGCGCCAGGGGCTCCTCCGTCTCGCGCTTGAAGGTGAAGACCAGTTCGGGGCGTTCATGGGGCGCCACGGGGCCGAAGGCTTTCTTGGGGGCATCCACCGTCAGGTCCGCCCGAACGGTCATGTCGAGCCGAAAAACGAAGCGGGGCTGATCCGGGTCATCGGGCACCAGCCTGGCCGAACGCCGCTGGTAGCCGGCATGGCCCGTGGGATCCAGGCTGAAGGCCAGCTCCCGGGAGACCTTGGGCGCCAGGGGCGTGTCCAGCTCCCCGGCCACGAGGGAGAGTCCTTCGGAAAGATCCTGCAGCTTGAAGCCCAACGGGCGGTCGCTGAGGTTCTCGATGCGGTAGGTGATCTGGCGGATCTCTCGAGGACCCACGCTGCCCAGGTGCTGGGTGGCATCCGGGTGGACCTTGAATCGGTAGGGGTGGGCCGCTGCGGCGGGCTGGGGCTTGGCCGTGGGCCCCTGGGGGGTCTGGGACAGAAGGGCGAGGGCAAGCAGCAGGCTCATGGCGTCCTCTAGAACTGGAGGCCCACGCCGAAGGTCCACATCCGTTCGAACTCCTGGCCGCTGCCCTGGGCGGTGAGCAGGGCCTGGAGGTCCGACACGCTACCCAGAGCCACGGGGCGGTCCTTGGAGAGGGGCTGCTGGTAGGACGCGGCGAGGTAGGGCTTGATGACCGGGAAGGGCAGGCGCACCCGGGCGCCCACCCGCAGCCAGGGGCGGGACAGATCTTCCTTTACTTCGACCCCGCCGGCTTCGTAGGTGTACCGGTGGAATCGCTGGGTCACGCCCAGCTCCCCGGCCACCCCCGTGAAGGGGATCCAGAACTGCGCGTTGATGCCCAGGCCCGCGCCCCGCTGGCGCAGGTCCGTGCCCAGGTGGTCCGTGCCCACCTGCAGGCGTCCGTCTGCCTGGAGCTGCGTGTATTCCACATGCCATTCAAGCTTGAGCACCGGCCCGAACCGCAGCATCCGGTGGCTGAGGGTCAGGATGCCGCCCCGGCCGGTGTCGAGCTTGCCGAAGGCCAGATCCCCGGTGCCTGCCAGCAGGGTGCTGGGCAGACTCTGGCCCTTGGGGAAGGGGATTTCCGCACGGATGTCCCAGGCCTGGGCAGCCAGGGGCAGGGAGGCGAGCACGAGCGCAAAGGGGATACGGCGCATGGAGATCTCCGGAGAATGGATGCCAGTCTAGCGGTTCACGGCGGCTCACTTCCTTTTTTTGGAGGGCGGGTCAAAATTTTGACTTGCCGGATGGCGAGACGGATCTAGCCTGTTTCCAAGGACACACGCCCATGGCATCCCTTCCACGCCTGCACTGGTCGACCCTGGGTGCGCCGACCCAGGGGTTGGAACATCGTTGGGCTGCGGCCTGGGCCCTGACCCTGGATCGGGGGGCAACCCCGGCCTTGCCGCCGGAGGATGCGGACCTGTGGGCCATCACGGCGGAGGGCGCCGAACCGCCCCCGGCCCTGGCGCGGGCCATGGCCGAGGTGGGCGCCCTGCCCATCGTCCTGTTGCGGAGCCAGCCCCTGGATCTCGCCACGGTGCTGACTTGGTCGGCCCTGGGCTCCGTGCGCTGGGCGCCCGTGGGGGAGGATGCCCCCCGGCCCGGGCTGCGCCCTCTGGCCAGCCACCATGCGCCCCTCACGGCCGCCCAGGCGTTGGGCCTGGGTCTCGTGGGCCTGGGGCCCGGCATGCAGCAGGTGCTGGCCAAGGCTCGGGCCGCGGCAGCCACCAAGGCCACGGTGCTGCTGAACGGCGAGAGCGGCACCGGCAAGGAGGTGGTGGCCCGGGCCATCCACCGCATGAGTGCCGAGGCGGATGGACCCTTCGTGCCCGTCCACTGCGGCGCCATCCCCGAGAACCTCATCGAATCGGAGCTTTTCGGCTACACCAAGGGCGCCTTCACGGATGCCCGCAAGGACACGCCGGGCAAGTTCCGTGAGGCGGACGGCGGGACCCTCTTCCTGGACGAGGTGGCCACCATGCCCCTGGCGGCCCAGGTGCGTCTGCTGCGGGTCCTCCAGGAGCGGGAAGTGCAGCCCCTGGGCGGCGGCGGGCCCGTGAAGGTGGATGTCCGCGTGGTGGTGGCCACCAACCAGGATCTCTGGAAGAAGGTGCAGGAAGGCGCTTTCCGCGAGGACCTCTTCTACCGGCTGGAAGTGGTGCCCATCACCCTTCCGCCCCTGCGGGACCGTCGGGAGGAGGTGCCCTTCCTGGCCCAGCATTTCCTGAACCGGAAGGCCCGGGAACACCGCCTCTACCCCAAAGCCCTCCACCCCAGCGTGGATCCGCTGCTCATGGCGATGCCCTGGCCGGGCAACGTGCGCCAGCTGGAGAACGCCATCGAGCGGGCCATCGTGCTTTCCGCAAGCCGTCCGGTACTGACCCGGGAGGACTTCACCTTCCTCACGGAGCGCGTGGACGGCGGCGAAGCCCTGGTGGCCAGCCTTCCGGCCGTATCCGAAGCGGCGCCCATGGCCTCCGCCAGTCTGCCCTTGGACCTGCCGCCCGACGGCCTGGATCTGAACCAGGTGGTCTCCGAGGTGGAGAAGAAACTGATGCTCCAGTCCCTGCAGATCACCCGGGGCAACAAGAAGCGGGCTGCGGAGCTGCTGGGCCTCAAGCGCACCACCTTCCTGGAAAAAATGAAGCGGCTGGACCTGGAGGATGCGGGGGAGGACGGCGAGGCCGAAGGGTAGTTACCCTGGAACCATGTCGAACCCACACCTGCGCTGGCGCCTGGATCTGCCCGTGGCCGTGGAGGATGCCGCCACGGAATGGCTGATGGCCCAGGGGGCCACCGCCACCTACCGCGAAGCGGATCCGCCCCACACCTTCTTCGCCTACTTCCCCCCCGGACGGGTGCCGCCGGATGTCGCAGGCCTCGCGGCCTTCAAGGGGGTCCGCCTCCTGGAGGCCGAGACCTTCGCGGACGAGGACTGGCTCGCCAAGAGCCGCGAAGGCTTCGGCCGTTTCGAGGTGGGGAGCCGGTTCCTGGTGAAGCCCCTGTGGGACGAGGATCCCGTGCCGGAGGGCCGCCTGGCCCTGGTGGTGAATCCGGGCCTGGCCTTCGGCACCGGCGGGCGGGACATCCTGGCCTTCGACAACGATCCCGACTGCGGTCCCGCCATGGCGGAATTCATCGACTTGAACGCCCACCTCCTGGACGGCCGCACGCCTTTCCGACACTTCGTAGGCCTGCTGGATGATCCCCAGGTCCGGGGCCCCTACCAGGTGCTGCTGGCCAACATCCTGCTGGAGACCATCCAGGAACTGCTCCCGGGCATGGCCGAGGTGGCTGCGCCGGGCGGGCGCCTCATCGCCAGCGGCATCCTGGCGGAGCGCCAGGACGAGGCCCTGGTGAGCCTGGTGCTGGGCGGCTTCCGGCCCCTGCGCGTGGTGCGCGAGGGCGAGTGGATCGCCATCCTGGCGGAGCGGACCTGAACATGCGCCCCCAGCGCCCCATCGGCGTCTTCGATTCCGGCATCGGCGGGCTCACGGTGGTCCACGCCCTGCGCCGCCTCCTGCCGAGCGAGGCGCTGGTCTACCTGGGGGATACGGCCCGGGTGCCGTACGGCACCAAGAGCCACGACACCATCGTTCGCTACACCCTGCAGATGGGCGCGCTGCTTCAGCAGCACGACCCCAAGCTCATCGTGGTGGCCTGCAACACCGCCAGCGCCCACGGTCTGGCCGCCCTTCAGGCCGTCAGCCCCTGCCCGGTGCTGGGCGTGATTGCGCCCGGAGCCGAGGCCGCTTCCCAGTCCAACGGGCCCGTGGGCGTCATCGGAACCCTGGCCACCGTGGCGAGCGCCGCCTACGAGGAGGCCATCCGACGCCACCGCCCCGGCGCCGTGATCCACAGCGTGGCCTGTCCCCTGCTCGTGAGCCTGGCGGAGGAAGGCTGGGTGGATGACCCCATCACCGACGCCGTGTGCCGTCGCTACCTCAACGAGCTGCCCTTCGAGGTGAAGACCGTGGTGCTCGGCTGCACCCACTACCCCATCCTCAAGGCCAGCCTCAGCCGCGCCCGGCCCGGCACCACCTGGATCGACAGCGGCGAAGTGGCCGCCGAAGCCGTGGAACGCCTGCTCCGCAACGGCCTCGGCTTCCGCACCGAAAGCGCCCCCGGCCCGCTGCGCCTCATCCTCACGGATGCCAGCAGCCGCCTGCGGGAGGTGGGCGAGCGCTTCCTGGGCGAAAGCCTGGGCAGCCTGGAGCTGGTGGATCTCTGATTACGCCCCCG
>MWBB01000162.1 GCA_002068835.1 Acidobacteria bacterium ADurb.Bin340
CCGCCGGACCCGCCCCCGAACCCCGCCCCTGGCCCAAGGACCTCAAGGACCAGCTGGCCGCCCTGCGGGACCTGCTGCTGGCCAGCGACCGCCTGTGGACCCTGGAAACCCTCGCCGCCGCCTTCAAGAGCCGCGGCCGCTACCGCGAAAGCATCCAGGCCCACCTGGACCTGCTCACCGACCTGGGCATCATCCACACCCTCCGCACCGGCCCCGAACCCCGCTACCACCGCCCCCAGACCGCCACGGCGTAGGGGCTGCGCGTTCTCCGTGTCCTCCGTGCCTCCGTGGTGAAAGCCCTTGGGCCGTCTGCGGCGGCGCTACCCTCGTTCCCGGAGGCCGCCATGGACACCGAAGAATTCCGCCGCATCGGGCACGAACTCATTGACTGGATCGCCGCGTATCGGGAGGGGATCGAGGCGCGGCCGGTGATGAGCCCGGTGCAACCCGGAGAGATCCGGGCGCTGCTGCCGGAGGCGCCGCCCCAGCGGGCGGAGGGGCTGGAGGGCCTCACGGCAGAGCTGGACCGGGTGGTGATGCCGGGCATCACCCACTGGAACCATCCGGGCTGGTTCGCCTACTTCCCCTCCAACAGCGACCTCAGCTCGGTGCTGGCGGATCTGGTGTGCGCGGGCCTGGGGGCCCAGGGCATGAGCTGGCAGACCAGCCCCGCCGCCACGGAGGTGGAGGACGTGGTCATGGATTGGCTGCGGCAGATGCTGGGCCTTTCCGAAGCCTTCACCGGGGTCATCCACGATTCGGCCAGCAGCGCCACCTTCTGTGCCCTGCTCTGCGCCCGGGAGCGGGCCTCCAGCTTCTCCCAGGCCCGGAGCGGCCTGCAGGGCGAGGCGGCGCCGCTGGTGGTGTACGCCTCGGACCAGGGGCACAGCTCCATTCCCAAGGCGGCACTGCTGGCGGGCTTCGGCAAGGACAACCTGCGGCTCATCGAAACGGACGAGGACCACGCTCTGCGTCTGGACCTGCTGGAACAGGCCATCCAGGCGGACCTGTCCGCGGGGCGGAAGCCCTGCGCCCTGGTGGCGGCCATCGGCACCACGGGCACCACGGCCCTGGATCCCCTGGAAGGCATGGCGGCGCTGGCGCAGCGGCACGGCCTCTGGCTGCACGTGGATGCGGCCATGGCGGGCACGGCCTTCGTGTGCCCGGAGCTGCGCTGGATGTGGGCGGGCATCGAGGGGGCGGATTCGCTGGTGCTGAACCCCCACAAGTGGATGGGCGCGGGCTTCGATCTGAGCGCCTACTTCGTGCGGGATCCCGAGCACCTGATCCGGGTGATGGGCACCAACCCCAGCTACCTGCGCACGGCCCAGGACGGCCTGGCCCGCAACCTGCGGGATTGGGGCATCCCCCTGGGGCGGCGCTTCCGGGCCCTCAAACTCTGGTTCTTCCTGAAGGCCCACGGCGTGGAAGGCCTCCAGGCCCGCATCCGCCGGGACCTGGGCATGGCCGCCTGGCTGGCGGAGCAGGTGGACGGCGCCCCCCACTGGGAGCGGCTGGCCCCGGTGCCCCTCCAGACCGTGTGCGTGCGCCACGTCCCGACCGCCCTCGCGGGCGACGAAACGGCCCTGGCGGCCCACAACCGGACCCTGGCGGACCGCGTGAACCAGGGCGGCCGCTGCTACCTCACCTCCAGCGTGCTGAAGGGGCGGCTGATGCTGCGCCTCTCTCTGGGCGCCCAGGCCACGGAGCCGCGCCATGTGGCCCTGTTGTGGGAGGAACTCCAGCGGGCGGCGGATCAGGGCTGAAGGGCAGGAGAACTTTGATGGCTGACCTGCGTTCTGGCCATGTGCATGCCGAAGAGGGGGGCCTCCGTGTCGGCCCCCTCCTGCCGGGCCTAGCGGAGACCTGGCTCCAGGAGAATGCGGAGGCCATCGAGGCCTACAACACCCATGTGGAGGCCAACGGCGTGTTCAACGATGGAATCCGGAGCTTCTGAGGGCCTTCCTGGAGGTTCACGGCAATCCCAATCCGGCGACCCAAGCCGCGATTCCGTTGTTGCTGGAGGTGCAGGCTGACCTGCTCTCCACCTGTCATCGCGGCTCTCCGGCCCGGCGCCCGGAGGATCCTGGCCCCCCATCGGAAGGACGGAAACCGCAGGGGCGAGGAGCAGGGCCGCGGGGCGCATGGACCCACGGGCCCAGCGGAGGGCAAGGGCCGCTCCAGAAAGAAGCGCCGGGATGGGCTCCCGGCGCTTCTTTCTGGCCTCGGAACGGCTACTTCGTCTTCACGGGATCCTTGGGCCGCTTGGGCAGGGCCTTGGGGTCGGCCTGGATCTTCTTCAGCAGCTCCTGGACGCCCCGCTCCAGCTGGGCATCGCGGCCCTTGAGCAGGTCCGCGGGCTCGTTGGTCACTTCGATGTCGGGGCTCACGCCTTCGCCTTCGATGATCCAGTCGCCGCTCGGGCTGTTGGTGCCGGACTGGGGCACGGACACGCTGCCGCCATCCAGCAGGGGGCCGGTGCCGCTGATGCCCACCACGCCGCCCCAGGTGCGCTTGCCGATGAGGGGGCCGAGACCCGCGAACCGGAAGTGGTAGGGGAAGATGTCGCCATCGCTGGCGCTGGTTTCGCTGATGAGGGCGGCCAGATGCCCGTGGAAGACCACGCTGGGATAGGTGGTGGGGAACTCGGAGGCGTGCCCGAAGCGGGTGCCCAGCAGCTTCTTGCCCAGGCGGCCGAGGATCATCGGGCTGATGTTGCCGCCGCCGTTGGCGCGGACATCGATGAGCAGGGCCTCCTTGCGGATCTGGGGGTAGTACCACTTGATGAATTCGTAGAGGCCTGGGGCGCCCATGTCCGGCACGTGGAGGTAGCCCACCCGGCCGCCGCTGAGGGCGTCGACCTTGGCCTTGCTGGCCAGCACGAAGTCGAGGTAGCGCAGGTCCTCCTCGCTGGTGAGGGGCCGGAAGGTCACGGTGCGGGCGCCTTCCATCGTGGGCTTGCCGTTCACGGTGAAGCGGACGGTGAAGGTCTTGTGCCGCAGGCGTTCGTAGGGGTTGTCGGTGGCCTTCAGTTCCTGGCCGTCGATGGCCAGCAGGTAGTCGCCTTCCTTCACGTCGATGCCGGGCTCCGTGAGGGGGCTGCGGTACTTGGGCTCTTCGTTGTGGCCGGGATAGATCCTGGCGATGCGGTAGCGGCCGGCCCGGGCATCCAGCTCGAAGCGGGCGCCGGGCAGGCCCACCCGGGGCCGCTCGGGCAGGAACTGGTCGCCGCCTTCCACGTAGGCATGGCCCACGTTCAGTTCTGCGATGAGCTCCGTGAGGACGTAGGTGAGGTCCGAGCGGTGGGTCACGTGCTTGAGCCAGGGCCGGTACTGCTCCCGCAGGGCCTTCCAGTCGTAGCCGTGCATGTTCTTCACGTAGAAGAAGTCGCGGTAGCGCCGCCAGACTTCGTCATAGATCTGCGTCCATTCCTGGGCGGGCACGCGGTCGGCGTAGAGGCCCTGGGTGGAAACGGTCTTGGGATCCTTGGCGCCGGGGCGGACCTCCAGCAGCTGCAGGCCTCCCTGGGTGCCCACCAGCACCTTGCTGCCGTCCCCTGAAAGGGCCCAGCCGCGGGTGGTGGCTGAGAACTCCGTTTCCTTGCGCTTCTTGAGGTCGAAGATCATGAGGCTGGGCTGCCGTTCGCCGTCGCGGCCGTAGTAGAAGGAACCGGTCCTGGCGTAGAGCAGGTGCCCCTTTACGGCGTTCAGGCCCATGAGGTTGTCCGCGGCCACGGGCACCCGCACGGCCCGCTGGGCCAGACCTTCCAGATCGATCCGCACCACGGGCAGGCCGTTGCGGGGGGGTTCGGCCTTGGCCTCGGGCTTGTTCTCGGCCTTGACGTCGGCCTTCGACGGCTCGGGAGTCTCCGTGACTTCGTCGCTTTCCGGCGGGAAGGGATGGGGCGTGGATTTCTGCAGGGGCAGGGCGAAGATGCCGGTGTTGCGGGCGCCGGCGAAATCGAACTCCAGGTTGGAGATCTGGGGCGCGTAGTCCCGGCGGCTGAGCAGGTAGAGGTACTTCCCTTCGGGATCCCAGGCGGGGTTCTGGGCCGTGAAGAGGTCATCGGTTACCCGGGTGCTCTTGCCTTCAAGGGCGTTCCACAAGTGCAGGCTGCGGTTGCCGTTGGCGTTGCCCAGGGTGTAGGCGATCCACTGGCCGTCTGGGGCCCAGGCGTAGTCGTTCAGGCTTCCGAAGGCATCATCGGCCACCTCCACCACCTTGCGGTCCGCCAGGGTGAGGGCGTAGAGCTTGCCGTTCTTGTCCGAGAAGGCCAGGTGCTTGCCGTCGGGCGACCACTGCAGGCCCGTGAGCATCACCGCGAAGCCCTGGGTGAGCTGCCGGACCTCGCCAGAGCCATCCTGGTTCATCACATGGACCTGGTCCTCGCCGCTGCGGTCGGAGATGAAGGCGATGGTGCGGCCGTCCGGCGACCAGCGGGCGTGCTTGTCGTGGGCGCTGGAGCTGTTGGTGAGGTTGCGCACGGCGCCCTTCTCGATGGGGGCCGTCAGCACATCGCCCCGGGCCACGAAGAGGGCCCGTTCGCCCTTGGGGGACAGGGCGAAGGATTCGAGGTTGCGGCCCACGGCGATGCGGGAGGGCCGGGCGGCGGCCGCATCCGTGGGCACGGTGATGGACAGCGCCTGGTCCTGGCCGGTCTTCACGTTCAACAGATGCAGCTCGCCGTTCAGCTCGTAGACGATGCGGTCCTGGTGGTCGGTGCTGGGCCAGCGCACGTCCCAGGTCTTCTGGAAGGTGAGCTGCTTCACCTGGTCCGTGGCGGGGTTCGCGGCGTAGAGGTTGAGGGTGCCGTCGCGGTCGGACGCGAAGCACACCGTATCGCCGATCCACATGGGATCCCGCTCGGTGCGGCGGCTGTAGGCGATCCGCTTCTGGGTGCGGGTGGCCCGGTCGAAGATGTAGAGATCCTGGGCCCAGCCGCCTTCGTAGCGCTTCCAGTGGCGGAAATCCCGGAAGAGGGGTGAGTAGACGAGGTGCTTGCCGTCCGGCGCGAAATCCCCGGCGCCGCTTTCGATCATGGGGAGCTTCTCGGGCAGGCCGCCCTCCAGGCTCACGGTGTAGAGGGCGCCCCGGGAAATCACGCCGTCCGCCTCGCGGGTGGAGCGGAAGAGGATGGATTTGCCGTCCGGCGTCCAGCCCATCACCTGATGGTCGTAGCCGTGGCGGGGCGCGCCGGGGCCGAAGGCGGGGTAGAAGGTGAGCTGCCGGGGCACGCCGCCTTCGGCGGGCATGACATAGACCTGCTCATCGCCGTCGTACTGGCCCGTGAAGGCGATCCAGCGGCCATCGGGGCTGAACTTGGCGAAGAGCTCCAGGCCCGGGTGGGCCGTGAGGCGGCTGGCGGTGCCGCCCGTGGCGGGGG